>NZ_JBKORF010000010.1:0-73697 GCF_047314685.1 Shewanella sp. BJSY2023SW001 | reverse complement strand
AATTCCAGACGCCCAATGTCTTTAAATGTGGATGCATTATTGCAATGCGACATTAGCTCAGTTGATAAAACAGAAGGTCGGTACCTTTGTTGATTATCAACTCGGATGATGAAGCAGATAAGTGATGCGACATTAGCTCAGTTGATAAAACAGAAGGTCGGTACCTTTGTTGATTGTCAACTCGGATGATGAAGCAGACAAGTGATGCGACATTAGCTCAGTTGGTAGAGCGGTACCTTGCCAAGGTACAGGTCATCGGTTCGAACCCGATATGTCGCTCCAAATTCCAGACGCCCANTGTCTTTAAATGTGGATGCATTATTGCAATGCGACATTAGCTCAGTTGATAAAACAGAAGGTCGGTACCTTTGTTGATTGTCAATTTAGATGATGAAGCAGATAAGTGATGCGACATTAGCTCAGTTGGTAGAGCGGTACCTTGCCAAGGTACAGGTCATCGGTTCGAACCCGATATGTCGCTCCAATCTTTATTTCCCCCTCAAAATCCTTAAAAAGTGCTTTTCGTGATCTGCCGCAGGTTTCTTGCGTTTTGTCTAATGTAGCGACATTTGTAAGCACTGATTTATGACCTTGTTCAAATATTCCCACCTTTTTTACTTCCATAATGTCTCCATACCGAATTGAATTGTGCCGTTGACGGCAGAAGAATGGAGATAGGCAGATGCGTATTCAACAGTTACGTGAACTCCTTGAATTTATAGCGAAATGTCGTCTTGATATGGCTCAGCTCTATCATAGATTACACACTCAGGCCGACTCATCCAGGGTCAAACTAATGCTAGAATATTTTGAACAGCATCAGAAACATATTGCTGAAACTCTTGAAAACTATATCGATGATGCGCCAAACAAGATCCTCGACACCTGGTACAAAGACATTGTGTTTGAGGACTTCGGCAAGCGTTGCCGCGATACCATGCTGGCGGCCAATATGACAGAAGATGATGTGCTGAATCTGCATCTGGATCTGGAAAACCGCTTGATTGCCTTACTGGAAAAAACTGCCGGTTCGTCGGCTTCGGCCGAGGTGAAAGGGGCATTGGAAGACTTGGTGCGGGTCGAGAAGATCCAGCAGCAACGACTGGTGCACAGTACTATACGTATGGACGATATTTAACTTCTCCCAGACTTGGCGGATCTGCTTGGGTCTGCCGTTAGTTCTGCCCGGCCCAGACCGGGCTTTTTCATTTTTATCAACTTGTTCTGATTCAAGTCATAAATACTCACTGACTTTACTGCTAGTGTGATTATCAATCATCACAGTCTTTATGCTGATTTTTTATCGGTAGCGTCAGCGCCCGAAAGATGCCGACGGCGACCAATAAGGCACAGAGAGCCAGGAGCCAAAACCAGGGAAATACCCAGTTAAAGGGTAATCTCAGCAGTAATACGCAGAGTATTAAAATAAGCAGTGTCAGTAGCATCATTCCTGTGCTTCCTTCCGGCATCCTTTGCCACAGCATAAGTTTAGTGAACGAGTGGTTTTTTTCGAGTTAACAAGTCATCAGTATCTGTCAGTCAGGAGATAGGAGAATCGATATGGCCCAGGATTTGTCAGATATGCCCCGTCAGCTGTATAGCGCCAAGGCCGTGCGCCAGGCCGAGTTGGACTGGGTGGCGGCCGGGCAGGGCAGTCTCTATGAGTTGGTTGAGCGGGCCGGGAAAGCCGCCTTTGAGGCATTGGCTGTCAAGTTGACCCCAGGCAGCCGGGTGCTGGTCATTGCCGGGCAGGGAAACAATGGCGCCGATGCCTTGGTTTGTTTGCGCTGGTTATTGAACTCGGGTTTCAATGCCAGTCTGTTTATCTTTCCCGCCAGTCAGCCCAGCACTGAGTGGGAGCAAGCCTGGAATAAGTTGCAGCAATCCGTGCCGGAGGTGGCTCAGGTATCAGAGGTAACCGCTGCCGAATATGATTGGATAGTGGACGGCTTGTTGGGAACCGGTCTCAAGGGGGATGTCCGGCCGGAAGCCGCCGGCATGATAGCCCAGATAAATACGGCAAGGGCCAAGGTGCTGAGTCTGGATTTGCCTTCCGGTATAGATGCAGATACCGGCGCAGCTCTTGGGGCGGCAGTCGAAGCCGAGCAGACACTCTGCTTTGCGGCCCTTAAGCAAGGGCTGCTGACCGGCAGAGCCAGGCACTGCTGCGGCGAGCTGCATTTTGTTGACTTGGGACTAAGTGATTATCTGCCGCCTTCGGACGTGGTCAGAGTCGGCACTGAGTACCTCAAGGGGCTTTTCGATGCCCGCCCAAGGGACAGTCACAAGGGCAAGTCGGGCAAGGTTACTGTCATAGGCGGCGATTATGGTATGGGAGGGGCCGTCAGGCTGGCGGGTGAAGCCTGTCTCAGGGCCGGTGCCGGTTTGGTGACTGTGGTGAGCCGGCCGGAGCATCAACTTACGGTCAATGCCAACAGGCCGGAACTGATGTTCTGGGGCTGTGAACTGGTGGATATGGAGGTTTATCTGCGCCTTGGCTGGGCACAGGTACTGGTGTTGGGGCCTGGGCTTGGCCGCGCCGACTGGGGATATAATCTGTTCAAGGCGGTCAGTCTTAGCGATAAGCCCTGCGTGCTGGATGCCGATGCACTCAATCTCTTGAGCCAGGAGAAACGCTCCCAGGACAATCGGGTTTTGACACCTCATCCGGGGGAAGCCGCCAGGTTGCTGGCAACGGATATTGCTGATATCGAAGCCGACAGGTTTGCAGCGGTTAGAAAGCTGCAGGCTCAATATGGCGGTGTGGTACTGCTCAAGGGCGCGGGTACTCTCATTTATGATGGTAAACAGCTGTTTGTTGCCCCAGTGGGAAATCCCGGGCTCGCCAGCGGTGGGTGCGGCGACGTGTTATCTGGTATAATCGGCGCGCTGATGGCTCAGGGACTGGACAACACCCGCGCGACTGTGGCAGGGGTGATAGTTCACGGCGGCGCAGCCGACCTTGCTGCCCGTGACGGGGAGAGAGGCATGCTTGCCAGCGATCTTATGCCCTGGATCCGCCATCTGGTAAACACTGACTTGTAAGCTTAACGGGCCAATGTAAGGCGTGGATCCACACTTAAATGACTATCGAACACAGCTTGACTCTGCAATTGGCAGATGAGACTCAAACTGTCGCCTTAGGGCGGCAATTGGCGGCCTTGATTAGTGCGCCGTTGACCATTTATCTGACCGGAGAACTTGGTGCCGGCAAAACGACTTTCAGTCGTGGCTTAATTCAGGCCTTGGGTCATCAAGGTGCAGTTAAGAGTCCGACCTATACACTCGTGGAACCTTATGAGCTTGAAGGAATCGAAGTATATCATTTTGACCTTTATCGACTCAGCGACCCCGAAGAACTGGAGTTTATGGGGATCCGGGATTACTTCAACGAGCGCAGCCTTTGCATTATTGAATGGCCGGAACAGGGGATGGGATGCTTGCCCGCTGCCGATATACATCTGCATATCAAATATGCTAATACTGGTCGTGAAATTTCTCTGCAAGCCGATTCCGACAAGGGTAAGGTGCTATTAAGAAAAATAACAAGCAATGGTAAAGACTAATAACATCTTATTTAAACTGACTTTTTTTATTATCTGTTGGGTAATGGCGGCGCCGACTTGGGCGGCCAATAAACTCGACGGAGTGCGTATTTGGGCGGCGCCCGAGTCGACTCGGGTAGTTTTTGACTTAAGTCAGGCGCCTGACTATAGCTATTTCACGCTGAGCAACCCTGACAGACTTGTGGTGGATCTGAAAAAGAGCACCAATGGCGTCAAGCTGGAAAAAGTTGAAAACAACAGCCCCTTGGTCAAAAAGGTGCGTTTGAGCCAGCCGCCGGAGAAAGGCACACTGCGGCTAGTCATAGATCTCAAACGGGCTGCCAAGGCTAATCTGTTCTCTCTGCCTCCAACCGCACCATACGGCAATCGTTTGGTGGTGGACCTTGATGACAAGAGCACTTCGGCCAAAGCCAGGGTGACCCCGACAGCCACTGAAGCGGTGCGGGATGTGATTATCGCTATCGATGCCGGCCATGGTGGTGATGATCCAGGTTCCATCGGGCCTTCCGGTCTGTACGAGAAGAAGGTGTCATTGGCGATTGCCAAACGAGTGGAAAAGAGAATTAATGCGACTCCCGGACTTAAAGCCGTGATGATCCGTACCGGCGACTATTTTGTTAACCTGAACCGTCGCTCGGAACTGGCGCGTCAGAGTAAGGCCGATTTGCTGATCTCTATCCACGCCGATGCCTTTACTTCACCTCAGCCCAGAGGCGCCTCAGTGTGGGTGCTCTCCATGCGGCGGGCCAATACCGAGATCGGCCGTTGGCTGGAGCAGAAAGAGAAACATTCAGAGCTGCTCGGCGGTGCCGGTGAGATTATTCAAAATACCGATAATGAACAGTATCTGGCGATGACCTTGCTGGATATGTCGATGGATAGATCCATGGCGATGAGTCACACTGTGGCCAGCGATATTCTTTCTGGTTTGGGCAAGGTGACCAAACTGCACAAGCACAAGCCCGAGTCGGCGAGTCTGGCGGTGCTCAAATCGCCGGATATCCCGTCCATTCTGGTGGAAACAGGTTTTATCTCCAACCCTCAAGAAGAGAGGTTGCTCAGTAATGCCAACCATCAGGACAAACTGGCCAAGGCGATTCATAAAGGTGTACTCAAGTATTTTGAAGCCAATCCGCCGGCCGGAACCATGCTGGCCAAGCAGGGCGCTATTAAACACAAGGTTGTTAGAGGCGAATCTCTGTCGGTAATCGCCAATCGTTATGAGGTGTCGGTGGCCGATATCAAGAAAGCCAATAACTTGAAATCGGATGTAGTGCGTATAGGTCAGCAACTGGTTATCCCCAGAGCCTGAGGAAGAGATGGCAATTCAGATATTACCCCCACAACTGGCTAACCAGATTGCGGCGGGCGAAGTGGTAGAGAGGCCGGCCTCCGTCGTTAAGGAGCTGGTGGAAAACAGCCTGGATGCCGGTGCAACCCGGGTCGATATTGAAATCGATAAGGGCGGTGCCAAGCTTATTCGAATTCAGGACAACGGCGCTGGTATCACCAAGGATGAACTGGCACTGGCGCTGTCCCGTCATGCCACTTCCAAGGTGCATACACTGGATGATCTCGAAGCCATTCTCAGCTTTGGTTTTAGAGGTGAGGCGCTGGCCAGTATCAGTTCGGTTTCCCGCCTGACCCTGACATCCCGCACGGCCGAACAATCCGAGGCCTGGCTCGCCTATGCCGAAGGTGCTGATATGGGGGTCAAGATACTGCCTGCGGCCCATCCCGTGGGCACCAGTATTGAAGTGGTGGATCTCTTCTTCAATACTCCGGCGCGCAGACGTTTCCTCAAGAGTGACAAGACAGAGTTCACCCATATTGATGAGTGGCTGAAAAGGATTGCTTTGGCTAGGCCGGAAATTCACCTGACGCTGAAACACAATGGCAAACAGGTGCGCAACTATCGTCCGGCGGACAATGAAGCCCAATATCTGCAAAGGTTGGCTCAGGTCTGTGGTCGTCCGTTTGCCGAGCAAGCGTTGAGGGTGGAATGTCAGCATGACGACATGCGCCTCAGTGGCTACCTGCAGTCACCCTGGCAAGTTGAGCCTTGTGATACTCACTATTTTTATGTCAATGGCCGTTTGGTCAGAGACCGTTTGGTGAACCATGCAGTCAGGCAGGCCTTTGCCGGTTTGGCCGAGTTGGAACAGCCCGGTTATGTGTTGATGCTGGAGCTGGATCCCCATCAGGTAGATGTCAATGTGCACCCTGCTAAGCATGAGGTGCGTTTCCATCAGGCCAGATATGTGCACGATTATATCCTGCAGGCTTTGAGCTCTGCTCTGCAGCAAGCACAGCAACTGCCGGTCGATGACGTTAATCCGCATTTAAGCCAAACAGATTATGCTGCGCCCATTGATGTAGGTTCAGACGCCGCTGCTACAAGCTTCAACCAAGGTGGGATGATAGATGGCAGCCGTGCCGAGCCGCGTTTTCGTGAGCCTGATTCAAGCGGCGGCAGCGCTGGATATCAAAGCCAATATGGCGATAGAGCTCCTTTAAGCGGTAAGGCATCGGGTTCATATTCTGGTGCCGGTCCCCGTCAGGGAGCCGCAGCCCCCTCCAGGTCGGCCATCAGTAGTTATGGCGCCTTGTTGGCGACGCCTGGCGTGGTTAATGAAACCAGTCCTGAAGCAAATGTGGCCGTGATGCCGCCTCTGCTGGATGGCGAGCACTGGGTGTTGGTCGAGAATGAGCAGCTTAAACTGCTAAAGGTGAAAGCTGCTGCCAAGCGATTGAGATATAATGAGATTGTCGCCCGCTTTCCTACCGGATTGACCGGTCAGCCATTGTTGATGCCGGTCGCTGTTGATGCCGATCCGGAATGGCCGGCATTGCTGGAGGAAAGGGAGACTCTGCTGAGACAATTGGGGCTGGATCTCAGTATTCGTCATTCACAGTTGATAATCAAAAAAGTGCCCCCATATCTGAGGGACACGCAGCTGGCTAGCTTGATCCCTGAACTGCTGCAATGGCTCAGGTTCGAGCAGCCCCAGGAAGCGGCCTTGGCCAATTGGCTGGCACAGAGCAGCTTGAGTAGCTTTGTTTCGGCACCATTGATATGGCAGGGGATCTCTGCATTGGACGAGCAAGCTCGGCAAGAAATTTTACAGCTGGCTAAGGTATTGCCTTGGCAGCAATGGTTGGAAGAAGAAGGCAGTGAGTAAGGCGAAACAGCCAAGAGTGCTGACATTGATGGGGCCGACCGCCTCAGGAAAAACAGCGTTGGCGCTGGAACTCGCCGAACATCATAACTGCGAGATCATCTCGGTAGATTCGGCACTTATCTATCGGGGAATGGATATAGGTACCGCCAAACCCAGCGTGGAAGAGTTGGCTCGCGGGCCGCATAGGCTGATAGATATCCGTGATCCCAGCGAAAGCTATTCAGCTGCTGATTTTCGCAGCGATTGTCTGCAGGAAATTGAGCAGATCGTCAATATGGGAAAAACCCCGCTTTTGGTGGGTGGTACCATGTTGTATTTTAAAGCATTATTGCAAGGCTTATCGCCACTTCCCAGTGCCGATGAGGCGATAAGGGTCCAGATACAGCAAGAAGCCGAGCAACTGGGCTGGCAAGTGCTGCATCAGGAATTGGCGCGGATTGACCCGGTTTCGGCCGCACGCATTCACCCCAATGACCCACAACGTCTTGGACGCGCACTGGAGGTGTATCGTATCAGCGGTAAGAGTTTGACCGAATTGACTCAGGCTAAATCGCCTGAGCTTCCCTATGATGTGGTGCAGTTTGCCATTGCGCCACAGGAGCGTAAAACGCTGCATGGGTTGATAGAGACAAGATTTATGCAGATGCTGCAGGCTGGATTCACCGATGAAGTGGCCAAGCTGAAGCAAAGGGGCGATCTACACCTGGATATGCCCTCGATGCGCTGTGTTGGATATCGCCAGTGTTGGCAATATCTGGAGGGTGAATTTGACCATGATACTATGGTCGAAAAAGCCGTCGCTGCTACTAGGCAATTGGCAAAGCGTCAATTAACATGGTTGCGAGGATGGCCGGAGTTGAATTGGCTGGAGAGTGGGGCGCAAGGGAATTTAGTTCAGCTTATGCGTTACTGCCGCTAGCTTAATAGCCCTTGCTGTATAATACTCAAACCGAACAAGAAAGCTTTTTGTTAGTACTATATAAATTAAAAAAAGGAAATAAAAACATGGCTAAGGGGCAATCTTTACAAGACCCATTCCTGAACGCACTACGCCGTGAGCGCGTTCCTGTTTCTATCTACCTGGTCAACGGTATCAAGTTGCAGGGACAGGTGGAATCTTTTGACCAGTTCGTTATCTTGCTGAAAAACACGGTTAGCCAGATGGTATATAAGCATGCCATTTCAACTGTTGTGCCTTCTCGTCCATTTAATGTGAGCAATCATCAGGGCGGTGGTCAGCAGAACTACAACTCGCAGCATGATGATAGCAGCGAACAGTAATAAGTTAAGGAGTTCACTTCTTGTTTGATCGCTATGAGGCGGGAGAAACTGCAGTACTTGTTCATATCGACTTTTCCGATGAAGACAGTCGGGAAGACCTTGTTGAATTGCAACTCTTGGTCGAGTCGGCCGGGGCGCGTTCGGTAGGGGTGATAACAGGAAGCCGCCGGGCGCCTGACCGCAAGTTTTTCTTGGGGACAGGAAAGGCGGAAGAACTGGCAGCTTTGGTAGCTGCAACCGAGGCAAATGTGGTGATTTTCAACCACGCATTGAGTCCTGCACAGGAAAGAAATCTTGAAATTCTGTGCCAATGCCGGGTGTTGGATAGAACCACGCTTATCCTCGATATCTTTGCTCAGCGGGCCCGTACCCATGAGGGCAAGTTGCAGGTGGAGCTAGCGCAGTTGCGCCACATGTCGACTCGCCTGGTGCGGGGCTGGACTCACCTTGAACGCCAAAAGGGCGGGATAGGTTTGCGCGGCCCCGGGGAAACCCAGCTGGAAACTGACCGGCGATTGCTGCGGGGGCGGATTAAGTCCATCAATCGCCGTTTGGAGAAAGTGGACAAACAGCGGGAACAAAGCCGTCGTGCCAGGAAGCGAAGCGACCTGGCTACTGTGTCACTGGTTGGTTATACCAACGCAGGTAAGTCCACATTATTCAATGCGTTGACAACATCTGAGGTGTATGCCGCCGATCAGTTGTTTGCGACCCTGGATCCGACGCTGCGTAAGCTGGAGTTGGACAACGGCGCCGTCTTTTTAGCCGATACTGTGGGGTTTATTCGTCATTTGCCCCATGAACTGGTAGCGGCGTTTAAGGCGACATTACAGGAAACCCGCCAGGCCGATCTCCTGCTGCATGTGGTGGATTGCGCTGACGACAATATGAATGACAACTTTGAGCAGGTGCAAGAAGTACTCAAAGAGATTGAGGCCGATGACATTCCACAGCTTCTGGTCTGTAACAAGATAGATCTGTTGGAAGAGATAGGCCCCAAAATAGATTTCGATCCTGAAGGCCGACCATACAGAGTATGGATCTCGGCGCAGCAAGGGTTGGGACTGGATCTTCTCAAGCAGGCGGTGGATCAGCTGACTGCTGCTACCATAGTTGAGCTTAGCTTGAGAATACCGGCAACAGCCGGGCATTATCTTGGCCAGTTTTATCGACTGGATGCGATACAGCAGAAAGAGTATGACGACCTGGGGAACTGTATCTTGTCTGTTCGTTTACCACAGCCGGACTGGCACCGGCTGGTTAAGCAGAGTCAAGGTGAGTTGGAAACCTTTATCCTCGAACCCGAGATTGATAAAGTAGTTTGTTAATAATCTCGTTTATTCATCCACTTATGGAGAGTTAAATGGCTTGGAACGAGCCCGGTAACAAGGGTAATGATCCTTGGGGAAACAAAGGTGGCAATGACAAAGGGCCACCAGATCTGGACGATGTATTTCGCAATTTGGCCAAACGCTTTGGCGGCAAGGGTAACGGTGGTTCAGGCTTCAGCATGGGGACTCTGGCCATAGTTGCAGGTATTGCCCTGGCGGTATGGGGTTTTTCCGGTTTCTACACTATCAAGGAAGCGGAGCAGGGCGTTGTGCTGCGTTTCGGTGAACATGTCGGCGAAGTTGGTCCTGGCCTACACTGGAAAGCCACCTTTATCGATACGGTTTTACCGGTAGATGTCGCATCGGTGCGCTCTATTCCGGCGTCCGGCAGCATGCTGACAGCCGATGAAAATATGGTCGTGGTCGAGCTTGATGTGCAGTACAAGGTGAAAGATGCCTACCAGTATCTGTTCAGTGCCGTTGATGCTAACTCGAGCCTGCGTGAAGCCACTGACAGTGCGCTGCGTTATGTCATAGGTCATTCAAAGATGAATGATATTTTGACAACCGGGCGTGCCAAGGTACGTGACGACACCCGCGCAGAGATTGAACGTATCATTGCACCTTACAATCTGGGATTGCAGATTGAAGACGTTAACTTCCTGCCGGCCAGACCGCCGGAAGAAGTAAAAGATGCCTTTGATGATGCGATTTCAGCACAGGAAGATGAGCACACCTATATCCGTCAGGCCGAAGCTTATCAGTTGGAAATCGAACCCAAGGCCCGTGGTCAGGTAGAACGTATCAGTCAGGATGCCCGCGCTTATAAAGAGCGTGTTGTTCAGGATGCAGAAGGTGCTGTAGCCAAGTTCAACAAGCTGCTGCCTGAGTATAAGCTGGCCCCTGAGGTGACTCGAGATCGTCTCTATATCGATGCAATGCAGCAGGTATTCAGCGATACCAACAAGGTACTGATAGATGCCAAAAATAACGGCAACCTGATGTATCTGCCGCTGGATAAGCTGATGTCTCAGGACAACAAGCCTAAACCTAAAGCGGAGCAGGAACCCGAGCAGCATGTGGATTCCGTCAGCAGCCAAAGAAACACCAATAACAGCAGCTTCAACGGACGTATGACCCGCGAAGAGCGTATCCGTCAGGGGAGGGAGTAAACCATGAGCAGATTTGTACTCATTATTATTGCCCTGCTGGCGATTGTTGGTGTGTCTTCACTGATGGTAGTCAACGAAGGGGAGCGCGCCATAGTTTCCCGCTTTGGTGAAGTATTGAAAGACAATGTTGACGGTAAGATGGTGCCCCGAGTCTATGGCCCGGGTCTGAATGTCAAGATTCCGTTGATTGACAAAGTCCGTTATATGGATGCCCGTATCCAGACCCTGGATGGTGCAGCCGACCGCTTTGTGACCTCTGAGAAGAAAGACCTGATGGTGGATTCTTATGTCAAATGGCGTATCAAGGACTTTGAAAAATACTATCTGGCAACAGAAGGTGGCAACAAGTCCAAAGCAGAGTCGTTGCTGCAGCGCAAGATCAACAGTGACCTGCGTACCGAGTTCGGTAAACTGACCATCAAACAGATTGTTTCCGGTACCAGCGAAGGCAGCACAAACTTGGCCGAGAGCAGCAGCCGTGATGACTTGATGCGCATCACCCTGGAAAATGCCGCCAAGAGCGCTGAAGGTCTGGGTATTGAAGTGGTCGATGTCAGGGTTAAACAGATCAACCTGCCATCCAACGTCAGCCACAGTATTTTCCAACGGATGCGTGCCGAACGTCAGGCGGTAGCCAAGAAACACAGAGCTGAAGGTAAGGAAGCGGCCGAGAGAATTCGCGCCATGACCGACGCCAACGTGGTGGTGACTCTGGCTAATGCTCGTCGTGAAGCGGAGAACATTCGCGGTGAAGGTGATGCCATTGCCGCCAAGATATACGCCGATGCCTATACCAAGGATCCTGAGTTCTTCAGTTTCCTGCGTAGCCTGGAAGCCTATAAGGCCAGTTTTGCCGGTAAATCAGACATTATGGTGCTGGAGCCGGACAGCGAATTCTTCAAATACATGAAGCAAAAAGGCAAGTAACAGTGTTGCTCGAAAGACCCGGACTGGTTCCGGGTCTTTTTTTATCTTTTTCTTAGCTTGATGTGAAAGTCACAGAATTATTGGTATTAGTGTGTAAAGCAAATATATGTTGTTAATAATCAACTGGTTATAATTCATCTTTAATTGAATTACTCTCGAGATGCTGGTGTTTAGCCGCTTAAATCCGCTGTTTTTTTAACCCGGACAGCTAAAAAACTGTAATCTCCTTAACCAACTTATGTCTTTTGACTATGATCTGCTTCTAATTTTTCGCTATAATGAGCCCCGCCTCAAAATTCGGCTTTTCCCTTTAGTGAGAACTAAGAGGCCTAAAGTCTTGAAAAACAAAAATTCCAACACCCTCTGGGAGATAAGTGGATGAGCAATGCGCCAGTCGATACCGGACGTCGCAGATTCCTGACAGCTGCAACCGCCGTAGTGGGCGGTGCTGGTGCCGTCGCTGTAGCGGTTCCCTTTATAAAGTCATGGAATCCGAGTGCCAAAGCGAAAGCTGCAGGTGCACCGGTAGAAGTAAATATCAGTAAGCTAGAGCCAGGTCAGCTGATCCGTGTGGAATGGCGTGGCAAACCCGTATGGATTGTCCGCCGTACCGAGGAAGTTCTTAACGAGCTCCCAACCCACGATGACAGATTGCGGGATCCTGCTTCTGACGAACTACAGCAGCCTGATTACGCCCAAAATGGCGTACGTTCGATTAAGCCTGAGTACTTTATTGCCGTAGGTATTTGTACTCACCTGGGTTGTTCACCTACTTACCTGCCAGACTCTTTTGCAGAGCAGGTTGAAGGTGTGACTTCAGGTTTCTTCTGTCCATGTCACGGTTCCAAGTTCGATATGGCCGGTCGCGTCTTCCAGGGCGTACCTGCTCCGCTGAACCTGGTGATTCCTCCACATCAATATATTGATGATGGTAACGTGCTCATCGGCGTAGACCAGGGAGCTGCATAATGGTTAAGAATATAATTGACTGGATCGATGCGCGTATCCCTATGACGGCAACTTATAACCGCCATGTTGGTCAGTACGCTACCCCCAAGAATTTTAACTTCTGGTATTTCTTCGGCTCTCTGGCACTTTTGGTTCTGGTAAACCAGCTGTTGACCGGTATCTGGCTGACCATGAACTATGTGCCTACCGCTGAAGGCGCATTTGCTTCTATCGAATACATCATGCGTGATGTCGAGTACGGCTGGTTGCTGCGTTACATGCACTCCACCGGGGCTTCGGCCTTCTTTGTGGTGGTTTACCTGCACATGTTCCGTGGCCTGCTCTACGGCTCTTACCAAAAGCCTCGTGAACTGCTGTGGCTGTTTGGTATGTTGATCTTCCTGGTACTGATGGCCGAAGCCTTTATGGGTTATCTGCTGCCATGGGGCCAGATGTCCTACTGGGGCGCTCAGGTAATTATCTCACTGTTCGGTGCTATTCCGGTTATCGGTGATGACTTGACCCTGTGGATCCGTGGTGACTATGTGATCTCAGGTGCAACCCTGAACCGCTTCTTCGCTCTGCACGTTATTGCGTTGCCTCTGGTACTTGTCGTACTGGTATTCCTGCACCTGATTGCTCTGCATGAAGTGGGTTCCAACAACCCTGACGGTATCGAAATCAAAAAGAATAAAGATGAAAATGGTTGGCCTGTCGATGGCATCCCATTCCATCCTTACTTCACTGTAAAAGATATCATGGGCGTTGCCGGCTTCCTGATTGTCTTCTGTTACGTACTGTTCTTTATGCCTGAAGGTGGTGGTTACTTCCTCGAGAAGCCTAACTTTGAAGCCGCTAACCCAATGAAGACGCCTGAGCATATTGCGCCTGTATGGTACTTCACTCCGTTCTACGCCATTTTGCGGGCCGTACCGGATAAGCTGGGTGGTGTGGTTATGATGGGTCTGGCGATTGCCGTACTCTTTGTGCTGCCATGGCTGGATCGCTGTAAGGTTAAGTCGGTTCGCTACCGTAGCATGATTCACAAGCTGAACATTGCTCAGTTTGCTGTGTCCTTTATCGTCCTGGGTTACCTGGGGGCGGTACCTGCGACACCAACGCTGACCATTGTTGCCCGAATCTTTACTTTCACTTACTTCGGTTTCTTCCTGCTGCTGTTCATCTACAGCAAGAGTGAAAAGACCAAGCCAGTACCAGAAAGGGTGACATTCAAATGAAAAAGTTATTGATTGCTTTGGTTGCCTTTGTGCCTGGTATGGTGTCTGCCGCCAGTGGTCACAATGTGCACCTGGAAGATGCCAATATTGATCTGACAGATAAAGAGTCGCTGCGCCGTGGTGTAGAGCTGTTTCAAGACAACTGTGCCGGTTGTCACAGCACTCAGTATCAGCGCTATCAGCGTGTTGCTGAAGATCTGGATATCCCTGTCGACGAGATGCGCAAGCTGATCCACACAGATGCCAAGATCGGCGAACTGATGGAAAACTCGATTGAAACCAAAGATGCGGCCAAGTGGTTCGGTGCCGCGCCACCGGATCTGACTCTGGTAGCCCGTGTCCGTGGTGAAGATTGGGTATATTCCTATCTTAAAGGGTTCTACAAAGACCCAAGTCGTCCTTTCGGCGTGAACAACACAGTGTTCCCGTCAGTCGGTATGCCGCATGTGCTGGAAGGCCTGCAAGGTATGCCGGTTAAGCAGGAAGATGGCAGCATCACCGTCAGCGGTGGCAGCCTGTCTGCGGAAGAGTACGATCAGGTGGTTCGCGACCTTACCGGTTTTCTGGTTTACTCGGCTGAACCGGTTAAATTGGAGCGCGAAAACCTGGGTAAGTGGGTACTCGGCTTTCTGTTTATATTCTTCGTGATCGCATACCTGCTCAAGAAAGAATATTGGAAGGATGTACACTAACCCTTAGAAAGGGGTAGAATATATTATCCGCATAATGTAAACGGGGGGCATTGCCCCTCGTTTACATTTGTTTTTTTCAATTCCGGAGGGTATCAATGGCTGTTGCTGCCAATAAACGCTCTATCATGACCCTGTTCTCAGGTGCCGATGATCTCTATAGCCATCAGGTTCGCATCGTATTGGCTGAAAAAGGGGTAACTGTTGATGTGTTGCAGGTAGATCCCAATGATATGCCAGAGGATCTGCTGGAACTCAACCCTTACAACTCAGTGCCAACTCTGGTCGACCGTGAACTGGTGTTATACGAAAGCCGTATTATCATGGAGTATCTGGACGAGCGCTTCCCGCACCCGCCGCTGATGCCCGTTTACCCGGTTTCCCGTGGTCAAAGCCGTCTGATGATGCATCGCATCGATACAGACTGGTATTGCCTGGTTGATCGTATTCGTAAGGGTGACCGCGCCGATGCGGCCCGTAAAGAGTTGCAGGAAAGTCTGCTGTCTATCGCGCCTGTGTTTGCCGAAATGCCTTACTTCATGAGTGAAGAGTTCGGTTTGGCCGATTGTTATCTTGGCCCCTTGTTGTGGCGCCTGCCAGTGCTGGGTATCGAACTGGATAACCGCACAGGTAAAGACATCAAAGCCTATATGAACCGTATTTTCGAGCGTGAGTCATTTAAGGCCTCTCTGACCGAAGCCGAGCGCGAAATGCGCATGGGTATCTGATGAAAGATTTGACCCCAAGTCGTCCATATTTGCTTAGAGCTTACTATGAGTGGCTGATGGATAATCAGCTGACTCCACATCTGGTAGTGGATGCCACTATGCCGGATACTCAGGTACCGCTGCAGTATGTTAAGGATGGTCAAATTGTACTGAATGTCGCCGGCAGTGCTGTCGGTGGCCTGAAGCTCGGTAACGAGTTTGTTGAGTTCAATGCCCGTTTCGGTGGTGTACCACAGCAGGTGCTGCTGCCTATGGCTGCTATTGTTGCCATCTATGCTCGTGAAAACGGTGCCGGTACAGTATTCGATATGGAAGATGCCTATCTGCTTGAAGAGGGTGAGGAATCACTGCTGAATGTGGTTGAAGAGGTTGAACAGCCACGGACTGAAGCCGAAACTGAACCTACAGCAGACAAGCCCAAGCGGCGTGGCCACCTGACTTTGGTTAAATAAAACCGGGTCAACGCTTCAGCTTAAGCATTGCAAAAAGCCAGTCACAATGACTGGCTTTTTCTTTTCAACGGCTGCAATACTGCATCTACCAGCTCCACTCGGTTACGACCATTTATCTTGGCCTGATACAGAGCCTTGTCTGCCTGTTTGAGCGCCTCGCTGGCGCTAACTCCCGGAGTAAGAGTCGCCAGGCCTGCAGAAGCTGTCAGTTGTAGGTAATGGCTTTGATATTCCAGGCCTTGTTGTCTGAGAGACTCAAGGAGTTGCTCGCCTCTTTGCTGTAGGGCCTGAGTCCCGGCTTCATCCAGCCTCAGCAGCAAGGCAAACTCTTCCCCGCCTATTCTGGCCAGTCGCTCCTGAGGCTTGAGCGCTTGCTTGAGTAGCTTGCTGACATGGATAAGGGCGACATCGCCGGCATCATGGCCAAAGTTATCGTTTATCTTTTTGAAGAAATCCAGATCCAACAGGGAAAGCGCCCAGTGTCCCGGCTGCTCTCTTTGCAGTGCGACTTGGCGCATGAATGCGCGGCGGTTGAGCAATCCGGTTAAGGTGTCTGTGTCGGCCTGATGTTGCAGTACCAGCTCGGCGCGCTCGGCATACATTTCGCTGATCAGCAGTATGGCGCAGGAGCTGATAATACAGGAGCAGATCACCAAGGCTTGTAAAACAGCTAGGGTATGTGTAGAAAGCAGGGCGATATCCGGGTGGGATGGCCAGCCATGCAGCTCAAAGAAGCTGAACAACCCCAGATTGGCTAACATCAGGATCAGGATAGAACGCCATTCACGGATCTCAAACAGTACAACCAACATGATGGCAAACAGCAGGTAATAGCTGTGGATCTTGATACTGGTACCTTGGGCTGTCATTAAAGCTGTGGCGGCATCGGCCATCAACAGCAACATTAAACACCATCTGGCGGCAAAGAACTTGCCTTTGTAGTTGAGCAGTAACACCAGAGGCAGCAGGGCAACAAAGGGCAGCTGATTCAAGCCGGAAAGGAGAAAACCCTGATTGCCGCTGATATAAAAGCCGAAAGTAAATAATAATATAGTCGCTATGGAAACCAGTACGCCCAAGTTGACTTGAATGACTTTGCGCTCCCGGGTTTTGACAGCACATCTATCACACCCTAGCATCAGTAAAAAATTCAGTAACCTGGTCATATTGAGCATAGGCAAAGCACTTTGAGAAGCCACTCGAAATATCAGCTTAATTCAAACCTCGTTGTTGAACCAGTCTTGGCTGACTTTCGGCATGATCCCTGTGCGTCAGTATGGTAGCATCTCTCGCCTGCACAACCTTTACCGTGCAATTGCGGGCAAAGATAAGGTGAGACCACAATGCTGCTGATGATCGACAACTATGATTCCTTTACCTTTAATCTGGTGCAGTATTTTCAGCAGTTGGGGCAGCAGCCTGTTATCAAGCGTAACGATGAGATTGCGCTTGATGAGATCCGCGAGTTGGCGCCGGATTATCTGGTGATATCTCCCGGGCCTTGTAGCCCGGATCAGGCGGGGATCTCGCTGGCCGCCATCGAACATTTTGCCGGTAAGTTGCCTATCCTGGGCGTCTGTCTTGGGCATCAATCGCTGGCTCAGGTGTTTGGTGCCAAGGTGGTTCGGGCCAAGCGGGTGATGCATGGCAAGACATCGGCCATCAGTCACAATGACCGTGGGCTGTTTCAAGGCCTGGCCAATCCTTTGACCGTGACCCGCTACCACTCGCTGCTGATTGAATCTGTGCCTGAAGGCTTCAGTCTGGATGCCTGGTATGATGACCCGGTACACGGGCGGGAAATCATGGCCATCAGCCATGCCGAGAAACGCCTCTACGGCGTGCAGTTTCATCCCGAATCCATTCTGACCCAGCAGGGGCTTGAACTGCTCAATAATTTTCTGCGTCTGGCTTAAGGAGCAGTGAGCCAGTCCCGGATTCGTACCAAGGTTCCATCCTTAACAAGCCTTTACAAGTTTTCAGCTTTTGCAGAACAACATCTTTTGGCAAATATGGTATAACAGGCCGCAATCGCTTGTTTTCTGTCATATGTCGCTTCCCGGCGGCCAAGATAACTATAAAAAGGAAGGATGATGAAAAGCCTGATGCGTCATGCCGGTCTGAGTGTTTTGACTCTGGCCGTTCTCAGCGGCTGCGCCGCCACCGAGCCGCAACTCACCACCCAAGAGATCACCAAAGCCAGCCAAACAGTACCCTTGGCAGCGCCTCCTGTGGCCGACAAGCCGTTAACTCTGAATCAAATTATGGCGGATCCCGATTGGATGGGACTTGCCCCCAAAGGTGCCTACTGGAGCGATGACAGCCGCGCTGTGCTGTTCGCCCGCCAGCAGAGTGCATCTGTGCTGCGTAGTTACTATCGTCAGGGAGTGGCAGACAAACAGGCGCAGGAGCTGGCGCTGTCTGAGCTGCACACAGTCTCGCAACGAGACGGCGTTCTGAGCCCGGATAAGCGCCGTAAGGCTTATATCTATCAGGGCAATCTGTTTGTAAAGGAGTTGGGCAGTGGTGAAATCACTCAGTTGACCCGGCAAAATACCAAGGTTGAAGGATTGCGCTTTTTAGCGAATGGCGATCTTGCCTATTGGCAGGCGGGGCAGGTATTCAGATTGCATGCAGGCTCTGGCCTTGTGGAACAGCTCGCGGATATCAAGATGGCCAAAGAGCCGGCACAGACCCAAGAGCCGGAAACTTATCTCGCCAAAGAGCAACATAAACTGATCCGCTATGTGGCCAAGCAGCAGGAAAACGCCAAGTCTCGGGAGACATATCAGCAGCAGTTACAGAATGAAGACCCGACCCTGACGGCCAAGCCTTGGTATCTGGGTGAGAGTGAGCAACTGGTGGAACTGAGCCTGTCGCCGGATGGCCGCTATCTGCTGCTGGCTTTGCAGGACAAGAGTTATAACTGGCGTGGCGAGCATGACATCATGCCCAACTATCTAGGCAAAGATGGCTATGTCGATCCTGTGCCGGTGCGAGCCAGAGTGGCTGAAGACAAGGCGCCAGGGCAGCGCTTGGTACTGCTGGACTTGCAGCAGCAGAGTCAGAAAGAGATAACTATCGAAGGCTTGCTCGGTTACAACCAGGATGTGTTGGCCGGCGTCAAGGCTGAAAACGCCAAGGCGAAAGGCGAGCGCTACGAAAGTGAAAAAGCCCCGCGCAAGATCCAACTGATGCAGGATTGGGGCTGGAGTCAGAGCGCCATTCAATGGCAAGAATCAGGCAAGCGCTTGGCCGTAATGCTGGAAGCCGTGGACAACAAAGACCGTTGGCTGGCCAGTGTCGATCTGGCCAAGGGCAAGCTAGTCACTGAGCACAGGCTGCATGACGATGCCTGGGTCAACTATGACTACAATCAGTATGGTTGGTTACCCGGCAGCGAGACCCTTTACTACCTGTCGGAAGAGAGCGGTTATTCGCAGCTGTATCTCAAGCCGCTCGGTGGCAAGGCGCGGGCTTTGACCTCGGGTAAGTTCGTGGTCAGTGACATCACCCTGAGCCCGGATAATCGTTATATCTACTACAAGGCCAACAAAGAACACCCCGGCAAGTACAATGTTTATCGGGTTGAGATAAGTAGCGGCAAGGATGAACAACTGACCCAGTGGAACGGGGTGCTCGACTACAGCCTGAGCCCGGATGGCCGTTCGCTGCTATTGACCGCCTCCAACCTGACCCGGCCGGATGAGCTCTATATTCAAGTCATAGGCGGTGAGCTGACTCAACTGACCCATTACACCAGCGACAGCTTCAAGAGTTATCCTTGGCAGGCGCCTGAGGTGGTTGCCGTGCCTTCCAGCCATGGCGCAGGTAACGTTTATGCCAGGGTGTATCTGCCGGCAGGTTTCGACAAGGATCGCGCCGAGTCATATCCGGCGGTGATCTTCAATCATGGTGCCGGTTATCTGCAGAATGCCCATTATGGTTTTTCCGGTTATTTCCGTGAGTTCATGTTCCATAACCTGCTGGCACAGCAGGGATATGTGGTGATGGACATGGATTATCGCGGCTCCAAAGGCTATGGCCGCGACTGGCGCACCGCCATCTACCGCAATATGGGGCATCCGGAAGTGGAAGACTTGGCCGATGGCGTCAAGTGGATGAGCCAGCATGCCAACGTTGATGCCAAGCGGGTGGGCACCTATGGCGGTTCTTACGGCGGCTTTTTGACCTTTATGGCACTGTTTACCCAACCCGAGTTGTTCCAGGCCGGTGCCGCGCTGCGGCCTGTGACCGACTGGGCTCACTATAATGCGCCTTATACCTCGAACATACTCAACACTCCGGATGTGGACCACATCGCCTATGAACGCAGCTCGCCCATCTATCATGCCGAGGGCTTGCAAAAGCCGCTGCTGATCATGAGCGGGGTAATGGACGACAACGTATTCTTCCAGGACAGTGTCCGCCTGGTGCAGCGACTGATAGAGCTGGAAAAGCCGATGTTTGAGACGGCTATCTACCCGGTTGAACCCCATGGCTTCAGACAGCCATCGAGCTGGCTGGACGAGTATCGCCGCATCTATAAGTTGTTTGAACAAGAGTTGAAATAGTCACTTTGCAGGCCTCATTCGAGGCCTGTTTCTTTTTGCTATCAAGATATTGCTGATAAAGCCGCTACATATATAACAATAAAGGGACTAACATAAAAAATGGAGCCCGGGTACGGGTGTGGCAGGAAGGTAATAATTTGGCCTTGTCGGTAGCGGGGGGCGTAAAACCCGGAAGTGTAATAGAGATAGAGCAGCGCCTGTATCAGCAGTTGATACTGGGCAAGCAACGCATTGATAGCGGTGGCGATGAGCTTGAACCTGAGCTGGCGGCGGTGGCCTTCAAGCTTGAGGTTGAACGCGAGGCGACTCTGGAGCGGCTCGCGAGGCAGCAACAGGCCAAGGCGCTTTATCAAAGAGTGTCGGTTCAGTTGAACTATACCCTGGCGGCTGAACTCGGCAACTGTTTGGCCTCCATCGAAGAGGTGACACGCCTATCAGGCATCACAGATAAACAGATCTTACTGCTGGAGTTATTGCAGCACCCAAGGCTTGATCTGGCACGCCTTCGCCCGGTCGTTGCCGAGCAGAGCTGGTTGGTGAGGGACTTGAGCTCTCTGGTCAACAGCCCCTCATTCAGGGCTCGCAGGCCGCAGAATCTGGATGTGCAATTGACAGACCTCAAGCTGGTGCTCAGCTATATAGGCGTTGAGCACCTGCGGGTATTGATCCCTTACTACACCTGTCGTCATTGGCTGCCCACAGGTCATGCCAGTTTGCTTTGGACTGTGCGCAAGCTATGGCGTTTCTCGCAGGTGCAGGGCATTGCCGCCAGAACCCTGGCCAGGTTGCATGACTTGGATGCTCCAATGCTGTACGCGGTTTCCCTGATGCAACAACTGGGGATCTCAGTGCTGCTCTCCATGAGCGCCAAGCTGTTTGAGCAGTTGCGCGGCTCCTGGCTCAGGGAGGCGAGTCGAGACAGGGATAAGGCGCTCTACGATGCCATCGCCCTGTGTGATTTTCCCGCCGCTTTGGTCTATTCCCTGGTCAAGCAGCATGCGCTGTCACTCAATTGGCAACTGCCGACCCAGCTTGGGTTTGCGGATGCGGCCATGGTGACTCTGCTCAAGGAGCGAGACACTGCTCTGGGGTTCAGTCAGTTGTCACCCAATGCGGCAGTGCTGGCTAAAGCCGATTGTTTTGCCAAGTGTTTTTTACTGGAAGAGATGCGGCAACTGGAATTCAGGGACAGACAGATCATGATGGCGTATCATGAGCTCACTGAACAGGAACTCATTCGTCTCAAAGGCCAGAATTACCGCAAACCCGAGCTGCTTTAAGCCGTTGCGGAGCCTGTAGGCCTTCCATGGAGGAGCTATGCCCAGTTGGCAAGCCTCGGTATTGAACCGGTTGTTAACTTATGTGGCGCGGCCGTCGGTCAGTCGCGGCAGTGCCAAAGTACCACTCAGTGCTATTCGCCAGCGCTTATTGGAGATGGATCGTCGCTGGTTGGGCTGGCCGCAGGAGCTTAAGGTCGAGCACTGGCCACTGAGCCACTCGCCGCTCATCCATTACCAGCTGCCGCAGCCAAGAGATGTCAGCCTCTTCTATATTCGCGGCGGTGGTTTCTGTTTCAAGACTCCCCATGCCCATGCCCGTTTCCTGGCCGATATCATGCAGCGCAGTTTGGCAGATTGCTATGTACCTGATTATCGTCTGGCACCTGAGCATCCATTTCCGGCAGCTTGTGATGATGTGCTGGAAGCTTATCGGATGACGCTTGAGCATTGTGACCCGACTCAATTGGTGCTGATGGGCGACTCGGCTGGAGGCAATCTGGCCTTGAGTCTGTTGTTGCAGCTGAAACAACTTGAGTTACCGTTGCCGAGAGCTTGCGTGTTGCTGTCTCCGGCGCTGGATCTCGGCATCACAGGCGACACCGAGCGCATTCTGGCAGCCGACGACCCTCTGTTCACCATTGAATCGCTACTCAGACTCAGAGGCGCGTATCTCGCCGGTAGTAACCCCATGTCTGAGCGGATCTCGCCGCTTTATGGTTGTTTTAACGATCTGCCGCCCATCTTGCTGCTGGCCGGTACTCGTGAGCTGCTGCTACAGGATGCCGAGCGCCTGCAACAGGCGGTATTACGCGACGGCGGTCGCATAGAAGCCGGTTTCTACCTCAATATGCCCCATGTCTTTCCATTATTTGAACTCTTGCCTGAGGCCATGGAAGCCAGGGGCCAAATCGCTGCTTTTATACGCAATAATCTACTGTTATGATTATCGTTAACTATTCAAAATGTATGAATAGTTAACGAATCCGGTGTCAGTTGAGATTTTTTGTGACTATTTATGCCGTTAAACGGCAGATATTTGCCTGCTTAATTCTCAAACTCAGATCTTTATGCACTTATAGGCCAAGGCATTGCTCCTGCATATTGATCAAACTGGTATTTTGATCACAATTTCGCTAATAATGACACCTAAGCAACACAAGTAAGTGCAGTTTTACTCACAAATAATAAAGATTAACTGCTTAAAACGGTGGCCGACAGAGCCGCCGACAACACAAAGGATGAGAAGGAATGAGTGTAAACATGAATTTGACACGTGCCCAGTTTGATGAAGTCATGGTGCCTAATTATGCACCGTCACCCGTTATCCCGGTTCGTGGCGATGGCAGTCGTGTTTGGGATCAGGAAGGCAAAGAGTATGTCGACTTTGCCGGTGGTATTGCAGTTAACTGTTTGGGCCACTGTCATCCAGCCGCCGTTGAGGCGCTTAAGGCGCAGGGCGAAAAACTCTGGCACTTGTCCAATGTGATGACCAATGAGCCGGCACTGGCATTGGCGACCAAACTGGTTAACGCCACTTTTGCCGACAAGGTCTATTTCGCCAACTCAGGTGCCGAAGCCAATGAAGCGGCCCTGAAACTGGCCCGCCGCTATGCTCTGGACAATTTCGGCGCCGAAAAAGATCAGATTATCGCCTTCGACAAGGCATTCCACGGCAGAACTTTCTTTACCGTCAGTGTCGGTGGTCAGGCCGCCTACTCAGATGGTTTTGGCCCCAAGCCGCAGGGGATCACACACCTGCCATTCAACGATGTTGCCGCATTGGAAGCCGCGGTGTCGGACAAGACCTGTGCCATCATGCTGGAACCGCTGCAGGGTGAGGGCGGTATTATAAACGCCACTCCAGAGTTCCTGGCCAAGGTGCGTGAACTGGCCGACAAGTACAATGCGTTGGTGGTGTTCGATGAAGTGCAAACCGGCGTTGGCCGTACCGGCGAGCTGTATGCCTACATGGGTACAGATATAGTGCCGGACATTCTCACCACGGCCAAGGCCCTGGGCGGCGGTTTCCCCATCGCGGCCATGTTGACCACGGACAAGATTGCCGCTCATCTTAAAGTGGGCACCCATGGTTCCACCTATGGTGGTAACCCTCTGGCCTGCGCCGTCAGCAACGCGGTATTTGAGCTGGTCAATACCCCCGAAGTGCTGCAGGGCGTTAAACGCCGTGAGCAACTGCTGCGTGATGGCCTGGAAAAAATCAATGCCAAGTACCAGGTGTTTTCCGAGGTGCGCGGCAAAGGACTGTTGCTCGGCGCCGTGTTGAATGAGCAGTATCAGGGACGCAGCCGTGAGTTTCTGTTGGCCTCGGTCGACAATGGCCTGATGACACTGATGGCCGGTGCCAATGTGGTTCGTTTTACTCCTTCTTTGATCATCCCTGAAAGTGATATTGCCGAGGGTCTGGCACGCTTTGAAAAAGCGGTCGCCAAGGTGGTTGCCGCCTGATCCCCGTGGGCCTTGGCCCACTTAGCGCAATAAACTCACAGCTGCTGTTCTGACGGGCAGGCCCGACGGAGCAGCAACTGTGGATGAGTGGAGATTTAACCATGTTAATCATACGGCCTATCCGAGCCTCAGATTTCCCGGCGCTGCGCTGTATCGCCGAGGAATCGGGCCATGGATTCACCTCGCTGCCGGTCAATGATGAACTGCTGACCCGCAAAATCGCCCGTTCGGAAACCTCTTTCGCCAAGGCGGTGGAAACGCCTTTTGATGAAGGTTACCTCATGGTGCTGGAAGACACAGAGACCCAAGAGGTTGTGGGCACCTGTGGTCTGGAAGCCGCGGTGGGAATGGAAGATGCCTTCTACCATTACCGTCTGGGTACAGAGGTTTATCATTCGTCGCAGATAGAAGTACGTAACGAGGTTGAAACCCTCAGCCTGTGTCATGATTACACAGGTGCCGCCGAGCTCTGCACCCTGTTTCTGAGAGATTCCTACCGCAAGGGCAACAATGGCCGCATGCTGTCACGCAGCCGCTTTCTGTTTTTGGCCCAGCATGCCAATCGATTCGGTGAAACTGTTATCGCCGAGATGCGTGGGGTCAGCGATGAGAACGGTAATTCCCCTTTCTACGGCTGGCTGCAGCAAAACTTCCTCGGCATAGATTTTATTCAGGCCGATTACCTCTCAGGTCTGGGACAGAAGGCTTTTATGGCCGAGATGATGCCCCGCAGCCCTGTCTATGTTTGCCTGTTGCCCGAAGCGGCGCAGAAGGTTATCGGTGAAGTGCACACCAATACACGCCCGGCCTTGAGCCTGTTACAGGCGGAAGGTTTCCGCTGGCGCAACTATGTGGATATTTTTGATGGTGGCCCCACGGTTGAATGCAACCTGGCGGACATTCGCTCCGTGCGCGAGAGTCGCTTACTGACGGTGCGTATCGGTGATATGCCTCAATCAAAGGACAGCTTTATTCTCTCCAACACCCATTTGGCAGACTACCGTGCCGGTTCGGCCAAGCTGGCGCTGACAGACGACAGTGAAGAAGTGATCCTGTCGAGCGAGTTGGCCGCCGCACTCTTGGTGGCAGACGGGCAATCGGTCAGGGTATTGGCAATATAGGAACAGCATAATGACACAATTTATCAAGGGCCAATGGCTCGCTGGCGAAGGCCAGGCAATGAGTTCAAGCAACCCGGCCAACGGTGAAACCCTGTGGCAGGGTAATGCCGCTACTCCGGCTCAAGTAGAAGCTGCCGTTGCAGCCGCCAGAGAGGCACAGTTTGACTGGTTTATGCTCGGTTTTGACGGCCGCCTGCAGGTGATAGAGGCTTATCGCGATCAGCTGGAAGCCCATAAGGCGGAAATCGCCGACACCATAGCGCAGGAAACCGGTAAGCCATTGTGGGAAACGGCCACCGAGGCGGGTGCCATGATAGGCAAAATCGGTCTGTCGGTTGCGGCTTATCACAAGCGTACCGGCGAAACTGAAAATGAACTGCCTGCCGGGCGGGCCGTGCTGAGACATAAGCCCCACGGCGTGGTGGCGGTCTTTGGGCCTTATAACTTCCCAGGCCATCTGCCTAACGGCCATATAGTACCGGCTTTGCTGGCGGGCAACACCGTGGTATTCAAGCCATCGGAACTGACGCCAAAAGTGGCAGAGCTGATGCTCAAGCTGTGGGAGAAAGCCGGTCTGCCAGCCGGGGTTATCAACCTGGTGCAGGGCGAAGTGGAAACCGGCAAGGCGCTGGCTTCACATCCTCAGCTTGATGGTCTGTTCTTTACCGGCAGCTCCCGCACCGGCCACTTGCTGCATCAGCAGTACGCCGGTCATCCGGGCAAGATCCTTGCCCTGGAAATGGGTGGTAACAATCCGCTCATCGTTAAAGGGATCAGTGATATCAAGGCGGCCGTGCACGAAATTATTCAATCTGCCTATATCTCCAGTGGCCAGCGTTGTACCTGTGCCCGCCGTCTCTACATAGAGAAAGGTGAGCAGGGCGATGCTTTGGTTACTGCCCTGGTTGCAGCGGTCAAAGCGATAGCTGTCGGCCCCTGGAATGCCGAACCACAGCCCTTTATGGGCTCGATGATCTCTGAAGCAGCCGCCAAGGGCATGGTCGCGGCGCAGCGTAATCTGCAGAATCTCGGCGGGGTTTCGCTGGTGGAACTGACCCATATTGAGAGCGGTACCGGCCTGGTGTCACCTGGGCTGATTGATGTTACCGAGGTGATTGAACTGCCCGATGAAGAGTATTTTGGGCCCTTGCTGCAACTGGTGCGCTATAGCAGCTTTGATCAGGCGATTTCGCTGGCCAATGATACCCGTTATGGCCTTTCTGCCGGGCTGCTGGCTGATAGCCGTGAAGACTATGACTATTTCCTGGCACGGATTCGTGCCGGCATAGTGAACTGGAATAAGCAGATCACCGGAGCCTCTGGTGCGGCGCCATTCGGCGGCGTCGGGGCATCGGGTAACCACAGAGCCAGCGCCTTCTATGCGGCCGACTATTGTGCTTACCCCGTGGCTTCCATGGAGGCCGATGGTTTGAGTTTGCCACAGGCATTGAGTCCGGGACTTAGCCTCTGACAGTGAAGGGAAGCGCAGTGGCGCTTCCCTTTTTTGAACATACCATTTGCCTTTGGGCAAACTGCATTACACAGGGAATAACCATGCATACAGATATCAATGCGCTGTTCAATGCCATGTGGCAGGACTATATCAAGATGACGCCTTCGGCGGCCAAAGTGCATCAGCTGTTGGGTCAAGGCAAGGCGATTATTAACGACCATATCGCCTTGCGTACATTTAATCTGCCCAAGGTGGGCTTGGATGTGCTGGCGGCCCATTTCGAAGCGCTGGGCTATGTGGCTTGCGGAGATTATCGCTTTGAGCAGAAAAAGCTGGTGGCGAAGCACTTTGAGCATCCGGATCCGACTCAGCCCAAGGTCTTCATTTCCGAGCTGCTGGTGGAAGAGTTTAGCCCAGAGCTGCAACAACGGGTTACCGACTTGGTTGAGCAGATCCCAACCCAGGCTTTGACCGCAGATAACTTTACTTATTCAGGCAGGCATTGGCAGCTTGATTATGGCACCTACCAAGCCCTGCTTGCCGAGAGTGAGTATGCTGCCTGGGTTGCCGCCTTTGGTTATCGTGCCAATCACTTTACCGTGTCTGTGAACCATCTGGCCGAGTTCAGCACCCTGGCCGCTGTCAATACCGCGCTCAAGGAAGCTGGTTTTATCCTCAACAGTGTGGGCGGTGAGATCAAAGGCTCAGCTGAAGTCTTGTTGGAACAGTCGTCCACCATGGCCGACAGAATCCCCGTCGCCTTTGATGACAAGACGGTAGAGATCCCCAGTTGTTTCTATGAATTTGCCCTGCGTTACCCTAAAGCCGATGGTGAACTCTATACCGGCTTTGTTGCGGCCTCGGCAGATAAGATTTTTGAGAGCACTAACGTCAAAGCATAGCATTGCTTAAATTCTTATAAATGGCCTCCTTAATTAGGGAGGCTTTTTTTTATAAACAAAACGACATGCTTAATATTTTGATGTCTCAATGTTTTTATTGTGTTTTAAATATGTTTTTTCATTGGTGTTTTGCATGCTTTATTAATTTGTTTTTATGATGTTTTTTATGACGTACACCCAGTTTTTAATCTATTTAGACTAGTCATTAAGTATTGGTGTTGATTGTAAGGTTTTTCATGCCTATGCTTGTTTACATACGTAACAATGCGTATTAAGTGCATTAGTATCAATATCGAGACGCTATTCCACTTGGAACAGCGAAAAAACCATGAACGAGAGAACAAAGTCGAATAATAAATTACTGAGCTTGGTCAAGTTGGCCATGCCTTTGCTATTGTTTTTGGCTTTTTCTAATGCAGCGATATCTAATGAGTTTGAAGAAGTTAATACACTGATATCTATTGCCAAACAGAACACATCACAGGTAAATCAGCTGGCAATCTATTCTCTTTCCTTGCCTTGTATTATGGCTGTTAAACTGGCAGATAACGCCGTCTTGGCCGAAGTGTTTAAAGCCATAGCAGTCAGTTGGTTTATTTTGTTCTTCTGCGGGCCCCGTATTCCCAACCTGGGTGTCCCGCAACTTTCCTTTGGTTGGATGCCCTATTGGGCGCAATTACTTCTCGAATGGGTAAAACCTATTCGTGGCAGTACCTCTTAGACTGGAATTAGCTCCAGATTAATTCGTTTTAAATAAATTAAGGCTTTTAAATATGAGATCCGGTATCTATCACCGCGATCTGGCCTTGTCACGCATAATAAAAAGTAAAAAAGCAAAGACGATCTTCCCTTTGCTGGGCTTACTATTGCTTGCGGGACAAGCTCAGGCGGTTAATGAGTTTGAACTCAAACAGGAAGAATTCGGCGAATGGACTGCCTATTTCAATGCGTCTTATACCCGCAATGCCTACAGTGAATCGGCTTTCGATGCTTACCGGGCTTATAGCCTGGATGCCAGGGTCGATTACAACAGTGATTGGGGCAGTGTACTGCTGACCTTTGGCGGTGAAAAAGAGACGCTGCACGGTAAGGAGTCGAGCTTTTTTGACCCCTTGTTCGAGTATCGAACGCCACTCTATTCCCTGACCGACACTCTGTCGCTTAAGGGCAGTGTCGGTGTTTATCTGCCGGCGGCGCATTACACCAAGCTGGATAGACTGGAGTATGCCCCCAGAGTGGCGGCTTATCTCTTCTATCGTCCTGAGGGCAACTTCAGCTTCTACCTGTCTCCCAGATACAGGTACAACGCCTACAAGTACAAGACCGCCGGTGAGCGGGTGCTGATTGAACATCAGGTCGATCTGGTGGCCGATGCCTATTGGCAATTTGCCAGTCATTGGTACCTGGATATCAGCGGCCGCTATCGGATGTCGAAGAACTACCGTGGTCGTCGTATGGATGACCAATTCACCTTTGCCCAGGAACTGGGATGGATGCCTGCCGATAGTTGGACACTGGCCATTGGCCATAACAACAGCGGCCGTTTCTACCACCCGGAACTGGGGCCTTCCGAAGGATTTGAGCTGTATAACAAGCGCAGCTCTACCTTCTATTTCTCAGTAACAAAATACTTATAAACTCAATTTATTCAGAGGATTAAATGAAGAAGTCAAGTCTGAGTCTGGCGATTGCAGCCAGCCTGGCACTCGCAGGATGTGGGGCAGGAGAAGAACCATACAAGGAGTTGCCCAAAGATGAGAAACAGATTAGCAGCGACTCGATAGAGAAGGCCGGTGAGCGCCAATATCTCTATATCCGCAGTGTCGGCAAGGCGCCGCGGTATGCCGCTGCCATCCGCGGCTTTAGCCAAGGTGATCCCAAGTTAGTGACCCTGCACAAGACAGAGAATGGCATACAGGTTCGTCAGTTGGATCGGGACGCCATAGGTCTTGGTCATGACAGCCGCTACCAGGAGGGCATCAACCAGGCGCCAGTGCTGACCATCCCCGGTGAATACATAGACTTCAGATGTACCGAAGACAAGTGGCGAGAATGTATCAACGTCGAGCAGGTCAATACCGATGCCAACCTGACCTGGCAGGACAAGCGCTTTTTTGTGCCTGACTTTGCCGACACCAAGATAGCTGAGCTGGGGATCAACGATATCTTTATGTTTGGTGAGTGTGTCACCGAAACTGAATCTCCAAAACTGGTCAATGCCGGAACCTACAAAGGCTATGAAATGGATCTGGACAAGGGGGTGATCAACTTCGAGATTGAACACACCTACCAGGCATCGGGCCAGTGTTTCAATCAGTTCTACGGTGGCAATCTGGATAACCTGTCGTTCACCACTACGGAATTTATCTCCATAGTGGCGCTGGATCAGCTGGCCAGTGAAGATTATCAAGCCATTCCTTACAGCGAGCATGAGAAGGGCACTTTTGGTTTCTTCAACTCCAGTCACAGCTATCGGGACAGAACCGACTCAGAGGGGGTGGATGGCTATGTTCGAACCTACCTGAACCGCTTCAACCCGGCCAAGGGAGAGTTGGTGTACTACTTGTCCAACAACTTCTATGAAGCCAAGAACAAGCCTTTCCTGGATGCGGCTATCGAGTCTGTGACCGCGATGAATATCGCCAACAGTCGGTATCATACCGGCTTGCCACAGATTAAGCTGGAGCAGGCGGGCGATAAACGCCATGGCGATCTGCGTTATAACCATATCACTCTGTTTGATGAACCTCTGGATAACGGTCTGGCCGGTTACGGTCCATCAGCAGCCAACCCACTGACAGGGGAGATTGTCAGCGCCAGGGTTAACCAATACAGCTCCAACCTCAAGCAAGGCGCGGTGCGTTACTATCGGCAACTGATGCTGGATTATAACCGTGGCAAGCTGGATGCGGCTTCGGTCGAAGCGCTCACCGGCGTGCCTTATCAGCAAGCCGTGGTTAAGCCTGCAGCTTTAGCAACATTGGAAACTGCGCCTGCCGCGCTGGACAAGCCTGCCGATGTGATGGTAGCCGCCACTCCGGCTGCTCTGCCACTCAAACCCGCTGAGCAACAGTTCAACGCCTTGGCCGACTTCGATGAAGCCAGCCGTGACTATTGGTCCGAGCATACTTTGATGCATATCGACACTGTGTTTGCCGCAGGCGGTCAGCAAAGAATGTTGCCGACCGGTGTTAAGGACCACAAGATTGATTGGCAGAATGCCGAATTGTGGGCCAATGGTGAAGTTGGCGGTAAGCTGCAGGCATTCGAGAAGCTGAGCCTGGATCTGCAAGATAGCCTGAGCACTGCGCTGGCCGCCCAAGCCTTTGCCGGTACTCTGACCCATGAACTGGGCCATAACTTCGGCCTGAGACACAACTTCGCCGGTAGCCGCGATGGTGACAACACCTTTAGCCAACAGGAAATGGAAACACTGAACCAGGCTTTTGCCGGTGCCGGTTATTCGGATCTGAAAGTGAACGCCGAATTTTCCAGCCAGATGGACTATAACGTTAACCGCTTTGCGACCACTTTTGAGCCCTATGACCTGGCGGCGCTGCGTTTCGGTTATGCCCGTGAAGTTGAAGCCGAAAATGGTGATTTTGTTTCCCTCAAAGAGGAAGATGCCAAGCGTCGTGAGGAGCTGCAAAAGGGCATGCTCCAGGGCGAGACTCGTTTCGGTGCGCTCTATAACATTGCCCGCGACCACAAGCTGCGCAGCTATGCCTTCTGTACCGACGAGCATGTGTCGCTCAACAGTAACTGTAACCGCAGTGATGCCGGTCAGAACCTGGATGACATTGCCCAGTTCTATATCGACAGATATCAGGACAGCTATGAAACCAGTAACCTGAGACATAACCGTCAGTCCCTTTATGAAGATCACAGCCTGGGTTACACCATTGCCCGCAAGCGCCAGTTTGATGAGATCCGCCAGTTTATCGAAGATGTCAGCTTCCTCGAGGGGATCTTTGACTTGCCGGAAAACTTCTTCGCCAACGACTGCCAGGTGAAAGAAGCAGCTGGCCAGGATACCTGGTATTGTGCCAACCAAAGGGCGATGAACAAGGCGGCCGACCTGTTTCTGCGCCTTGCCGGTGAAAATGATGCCGTGGTAGATGTCACCTTCCGCACTGCAGATGGCCAGGCAGCGCTGAGACAGCAGTACAACTTTGCCAAGTTGCTGGAGCAATATCGTTTCAAGAGCGCCGACATGACCATGAGGTTTGCTCCGGGTGAAGTGATCAGCCGGTTTGCCGACTCTCCAGAAGCGCTGAAGGAACTGATCATCAACTATGGTATCAAGGAAGAGTTCCGGGATATGCTGAGCGCCGATGTTACTTTCGCCGGTCGTTTGCTGAACGGGGTCAAGGCGCCTGAAGGCTCGCCCAACCATCCTTATGTCAACGAGCGAGATGTGCTTGGGGTATGGCCGGACAAACTGTTGGCAGTGCGTGCCTTGGTGAGCCGCACGACTCCGAGATCGACTTCCAGCCGCGGTCACAAGGCGCTGGTGGATCTGCCACAAACCGGCAAGCTGTTCGAAGAGATGCTTTGCCGCATGGCGCTGGGTAATGGCCCGGATCTGGTCAGCAATGGCAAGCCTTTGTTTGCCGATGCCTGTAACAGCAGCCCTGAGCTGGAAACGTATCTGCCTTACTATAGCGATTTTGCCAGCCAGAGCATAGAGCCTCTGCCCAATTATGACCGCACAGTATCACGCTTCTTTGGTTTTGATACAGTCAATGGTCAACCCAAAGGCAAGAGCAACCTGCTGCAGATGATGCTGAGACAAGTGGTGTTGGCCTCGGTCGACAGCGACTATCAGGGTGAGCAGAAGGCCAGGGTATGGCGTGAATATGTCGGTATTCATCAGGCTGCCCCTGGGCTGGATATGCAGGCCCAAGTGTCCCTGAACGGTAAAATCTATGCCGCCACCGCCGAGAACAAGTTGGCGCTGGCGCTGATTGCCCGCATCAAAGAAGTGCAGCAGTTTATCGCCTCGGCTTCTCCTGAACTGTTGGCGCAGCAGCTCAAGGGCGGCACTGTGGGTGAGATACTCAATGGTCAACTGAGCCGCGATCGTTTGGCTCTGAGCTACCTGCCTGTGCTCGATTGAGCCAAGGTCTGACAGCTTGATAGCAAAGAGCCCAGCCTAGGCTGGGTTCTTTATTTTTGTTTCAGTGGCTCTTTGAGGAGTCAGGCTAACCTTCAGGCCTTAAAGGTCAGTGAAACCTTGAGTCCACCCAATGCCGGGCTTCTGCTGAAGTCGATATCCAACTGATACTGCTCGGCAATATCCTTGACTATCGATAATCCTAATCCATGACCATTGATCTCTTCATCCAGACGATTGCCGCGGCGGGTGAGGGTTTGCATGTTTTTTTCTGCCACCCCGGGACCATCGTCTTCGACACTGACATATACCAGCCCCTGATGTTGCCACACCCTCACCAATACCAGGCTAGAGGCCCATTTATAGGCGTTATCCAACAGGTTACCGAGCAGCTCCATACCGTCTTCCCTGTGGATTGGCAGCCTGGGAATGCCATCGCTGATATCGAAGCGCCAACTGATTTGTTTGTATCTATGCACCTTATCCAGGGTTTGGCACAGGCTTTCCAGATCCCTTGGCAGTACCAGCTGCGCCGCAGGTAGCATATCGCCGGTTATTCGCGCTGCCGCCAGTTTACGCTCTATCATCTTGTGGATCTGCTCCAACTGCTGTTCCAGTGCCCTGGCGGTGTCGGGATCTTTCAACCCCAGCGCCTCGACCTGCTGACGCATCACCGCCAGTGGTGTCTTCAGACCGTGGCTGAGATTGCCCAGATTATTACGGCTGCGCTGAATTTGATTACTGGTGTATTCAAGTAACTCGTTGTAGGTTTCGGCCAGAGGTTTGACTTCGGGAGGAATAGTCTCTAGCGACAGCGAGTTGATTTCCCCCTCCCTGAGTTTGGCCAGCGCCTGTTTTATCTGCTTAACCGGCTTGAAGGATTGCCTCAATACCAGAAATATCCCCAGGATCATCGCCAGCAGCATAGCCAGGTTGACACTCAGTTTAGTGCCATAAACCTCGGTAAATACCTTACGGCCTATGCTGAGATCCTGTGCCACTGTCAAAGTGGCATTGATCTTCTTGCTGCTGGAGGTCAGCCCCAGTGACAACAACTGAATATCGTGATTTTGTGGCCCCTTGGTTTGCCAGGCGCGGGTTTGCCCTGGCTCCAATTGCACTATCTCCAGGCGTTGATCCCACAAGGAGCGGGAGCGGATCTCCCTATCCGGCAGGTTGAGCTGGTAATAGCGCCCGGAATAGGCGGGTTTGTAGAAGCCGGAAAGCAGGCTCTGATCTATCAGGATCTCACCGTCATTGAGGTGAGTCGCCAGTGCCACCTGTTCCAGATCTTCCTGCAAGCGGTTGATGATAGAGTCGTGAAATGCCTGACGCAGCATGGACTCCATAAACGCCAGGCCTATCAGGGTACTCAGTAACACCAGTGCTGTTAGCCACAGGCTCAGCTTGGTGCGGATGGACATCATCAGGATTGGCTGCCGTGAAAGATATAACCTTGGCCACGACGGGTTTCTATCGCCGTCTTACCCAGTTTCTTACGCAGGTGGGTGACATAGACCTCGACCACATTGCTCTCTTTCTCATCGTCAAATTGATACAGCTTATCGGTAAGCTGTGCCTTGGAAAGCAGTTTCTTGGGTGACATCAAGAAAATTCGCAGCAAGCGAAACTCCATGGCAGTCAGGTCGAAACTTTGTCCATTGACTGTTACTGTCTGTTCGGCTTCATCCAGACTGACGCCGCCGAAGTTCAATTGTTTGCCGGGCACAGTGGCACGGCCATGGGTTCGGTGGATAATTGCCTGCAGTCTGGCCAGCAGCTCTTGGGTATGAAAGGGCTTGCCCAGGTAGTCATCGGCGCCGGCATTGAAGCCTTCGACCTTTTCATGCCACTGACTGCGAGCGGTCAGCATGATCACAGGAGTGGTCAGTCCCTGCTGACGCCATTTTTCCAGCAACTGCAAGCCGTTGCCATCGGGCAGGCCGATATCGAGAATGATGCAGTCATACTGGGTTTCTTTGACCAGATAGTCAGCTTCTATGGCTTTGTCGGTGACATCCGTGACATAGCCTGCTTGCTTTAATTGTTTTGCCAGTTCTTCAACCAGCAGGGCGTTATCTTCAACGAGTAGCAGTTTCATTGGGACGACATTCGCTCGGTAATGGGGTTAGGTTATCGGGTAAACCTGTGCCTGCATTTAGGCTCAGGTTGACGATATGGCCATGTTCGACTTTTATCTGCAAATCATAACGCCATTCACCATCTTTCTGATAGAGATGAGCGTCGATCAATTTGCCATGGCACACCCATTGTAGCTGAGAGAGAGTGGCATCCAAGGAGAGAATCGTCCCGGATTTCACTAATTCCTTGGCGATATCGTGATCGGGTTCCAGGTGGGGACTGGCCACTTCAGCCTTTGCAGTACTCAAAGTCAGGCTAATAAAGCTAATGAAAAATAGCCCTCTCAATTGATGCTCCCGAAAAACAAAAGTGGCCAAGGATATTACCTTGGCCACTCTATAGAATCAGGCTTAAATCAAGCTGAAGCTGGCTTAGCGGGTACCGTAAACCACTATGGTTTTACCGTGCGCCTGGATCAGGTTCTGCTCTTCCAGCATCTTGAGGATGCGGCCCACAGTTTCGCGGGAACAACCAACAATCTGACCGATTTCCTGACGGGTGATTTTGATCTGCATGCCGTCTGGGTGGGTCATGGCATCAGGCTGTTTGGCCAGGTGCAACAGAGTCTGAGCGATGCGACCGGCCACGTCGAGGAAGGCCAGGTTGCCCACTTTTTGGCTGGTGCTCTGTAGACGATGTGCCATCTGAGCGGCAAGTTTCATCAGGATTTCAGGGTTAACCTGGATCAGCTGCTTGAACTTCTTGTAAGAGATTTCAGCAATTTCACAGGCTTGCTTGGCGCGAACCCAAGCGGTACGCTCGGCTTGCTCTTCAAACAGACCCAGTTCACCGATAAAGTCGCCCTGATTCAGATAAGAGAGGATCATTTCCTTACCTTCTTCATCTTTAATCAATACGGCAACAGACCCTTTAACTATGTAATACAGAGTGTCTGAATCTTCACCAGCATGGATCAGGGTGCTTTTGGCTGGATACTTATGAATGTGACAGTGTGATAAAAACCACTCCAAAGTCGGATCTGGTTTTGGCTTACCAATCAGAGCCATGCCTATGTTCCTCGATTGATTAAAACGAAAGTAAGGATATTCTAAATAAGGATTTTACGTCAATATCAAAGAGTAAACTTTGAACCTGGTCTTAGTTTAGACTAAGTGAATCAACGCAATTAAATCGCTAATCTTGGTTATCATTCTGATACTTTAGTGATACATGTCAACCAATTCAGATTAAAAGCCTCTGGATTCGCTCGAGTCTGTAGGTTAAATCACATCTTCTCAGCCTTGCTCACAATTCGCCAAGCACATTGAGGGCTATTATTAGCATTTTATTGTTGAATTCACCTCGACTTTCACGCCGGGTTCGGGCTAATTTATGAGTCTGTATGCATAGATTACCAAAGGGTATCAGAGTGAAGACCCCCTTAATTGCAGCGGCTGCCATGTTGGCCTTGAGTCTGTTCAGTGGACAGTTACAGGCCTTTGCCATTCCCCAGCCAAGCAAGGAAATTGCCGCCAGCAAACTGGCTTATATTCAGCTCAATGCCGCCAATGGTGAAGTGGAAGCTCAGTACCTGCTTGGCTTGATGTACCTCTCCGGCCGTTTCGTCGTCGAGGACAAAATTGCCGGTCTCGCCTGGTTGACCAAAGCTGCCGAAGGGGGCGAGACCAAGGCGCAGCAAACCCTGGCAGACCTGGCATTTGAAGGCAAGTTAATGCAGCGGGATCTGGCGCTGGCCGAGCGTTGGTATCTGCCGTTGGCTGAACAGGGCAACCATTGGGCCAAGTTCAGACTGGGTTTCCTCTATGCTTCCGGCGGCGAAGGGGTTAACCGCCATTGCGGCAAGGCTGTGGCGTTTTTCAGCTCGGCCGGTGATGACATCTCTCTTGGCAATGCCGCCTGGATCCTGGCCACTTGCCCGGAAGCCAAGTACCGAGATGGTGGTCGGGCGTTGGCGCTTGCTAAGCAACTACTGGAAGTTAACAATCAGGACCCCACAAATCTCGATAACCTGGCGGCAGCTTACGCCGAATTGGGAGATTTTACCGCTGCGGTGGCGACTCAGCAGCAGGCCATTGCAGCGCTTGAGCAGTCACAGGATTTCAGTAAAGCGCTTGAATTTAGGCAGCGGCTGGAGAGTTATCGCAGTCACAAGCCTTACCGTGAAGTGGTGCCCTTGATGGAATAACGCCCATTGTGAATGCTTCAAGCCGATACGGATAATTCCTTTGCTGAACGCTGGGGTTTTCGCTGTGGTTGATTGTGTTTGCGTCAGAGGAAGATAAGGGCGCTTGCATGGGGAGCAAGAATTCGGGCAATAAAAAATGCCCATTATGGGCATATAAAATAGGGTAGGTTGTTGACATACTCGAGGGAACAAACAGATCAAGATGGGGGAATCTATCCCCAAGAGTATGTCAACCATCAGTATTTCGCCTGAAATCCCGATGACTGTAATTTACCCTTTTAGACTTAAATCAAACTTAATCGAGTCTGAAGCCAAAATTTATCTGCAACCAGCTTATTCAATATCCTGCTCCAGCAGGGCTTGGCGCTTATCCATCAGGTCTTTGATAAGCGGCGTCAGAATAAGCTCCATCGCCAATGACATCTTGCCTCCCGGCACGACCAGGGTGTTTACCCTGGACATAAAAGCCCCTTGGATCATCTTCAAATAGTAAGGAAAGTCGACATTGTTGATGCCGCGAAAACGGATCACCACAAAGCTTTCATCCAGACTGGGAATATCCTTGGCACTGAAGGGGTTGGAGGTATCTACCGTAGGGACCCGCTGAAAATTGATATGAGTGCGGGAGAATTGCGGCGTCATGTGATTGATATAGTCGTCCATTGAACGCACGATTGAGCCCATCACTTTTTCACGGGTATGGCCGCGCTCAGAGGTATCGCGGATGATCTTTTGGATCCACTCCAGGTTGACTATGGGTACCATGCCAATCAAGAGATCCACGTGTTGGGCAACATTGCTTTCGCCGGTCACTACACCGCCGTGCAGCCCCTCGTAGTAGAGCATATCCGTGTCTTCCGGTAGCGGCCGCCATTGGGTAAAGGTACCCGGCATCTGGTTGTAAGGCACGGCTTCATCGAAGGTATGCAGGTAGGAGCGGGTTTCCCCTTGTCCCGTGCCGGCATAGTCGGCAAAACACTTCTCCAGACGGGCAAAGTCATTGGCTTCCGGACCAAAATAGCTGATGTTGCGGTTTTCGGCCTTGGCTTTGCGGATCATCACTTCCATTTCGGCGCGGGTATAGTGGTGAAAGCTGTCCCCTTCCACCATGGCCGCATTGATCCCCAGTTGTCTGAAGATGTGACTGAAGGCGGTTGTGGTAGTCGTGGTTCCGGCCCCCGATGAACCTGTCACTGCGATAATTGGATGTTTTGCAGACATTTTTCCTACCTGTTTCAAAGAACTTGGGCCGCAGGCCAACACTGTGGTTATCTGGCCCGTTAACCTTTAGTTAACTACTTATAAAGGAATGCAGGGGGACGGGTCAATCATGGGCAAGTGGAGTTCGGCGCATGATTTCCTCGCGGGAGCGGATGGCAACGGACTCGTCATCTTCGCTGAATTCTACCAGTAAATGGCCGCTCTTGAGCGCCAGATGGCACTTGCCGATGGCCTGCTCCAACGCCTTGTCACCCAGGGAATCGAAACTGCCGTCTTCCACCTGGGAAAGCAGGTATTCCTTAATCAGGTTATCCAGGGTTTCCTTGGGCAGTTGCAGCAGGGATTCATAGGGTATCAGCATGAGTTGACTCCGTCAGATAACGCAGCAATCGCTGCTCCAGATAATAGCGTGGTCGCCACGGTGTGCCACCCTCAATAAAACCTACATGGCCGCCATTGGCATGAAGTTCATATTCGACGCAGGCGGGCAGATGTGCCAATGATGGGATAACGGCGTCAGTCATAAAAGGGTCGTCTGCTGCATGAATTATCAGGGTCGGTTTGGCTATCTTACCCAATAAAGGCAAGGCGCTGGCCCTTTGATAATAGTCATCGACACCGTTGAAACCGTGCAGCGGTGCAGTCACCTGATGGTCAAAATCATAAAAGGTGTTCAGCCGTTTGATGGCTTCACCATTCAGCGGCAACTGGCTGTTGCCCCGCTCGAGTTTCAGCAACATTTTTTGCTGCAATTGGCGGATAAGATAACTTTGATAAACTTTGGAGAAGCCTTTCTCCAGCCGCTTGGCGCAGGATGCCAGCGCCAGCGGTGCCGATACCACGGCGGCGCGGCTGAGCAGGCTTTTATCTGCAAATTCTCCCTGGTACTTGGCCAGTACATTGCCGCCGAGGCTGTAACCTACCGCCAGTAGAGGCGAGTGGGGATAGCGCTGCTTCAGGGTTTGCAGGCTATGGCTGATATCGGCCGTATCACCGCTGTGGTAACTGCGCGCCAGGCGATTGTCTTCACCCGAGCAGCCTCTGTGATGGTGCACTACGGCGGCCAGTCTCTGCTTCTGACACTCACGCAGCAGGCGGCGGATATAGTGGGAGTCGGCGCTGCCTTCCAGCCCGTGCAGTATTACCAATAAGGGCTTACCCGGGGTTGGCGTCTTGAGCCAGTCGAGATCGATAAAGTCACCATCTTCCAGTTCCAGACGCTCACGCCGCAGCGGCAACCCCGCCACTTTGGTCAGCACGGGAATGATAGTTTGAAAATGGGGGCTTCTGGCCCACCAGGGCGGACGAAAACTGCTGCTCATGGGATCTCGCATGCAAAATGGCCTATTGCCGTGGGCGCTTTGCTGTGGTTAATTGGTTATCGGCCGGATTGTAACACAGATGTCAGCACAGCCGAGTGCAGGGAAATGACAGGAGGACAGGCATGCAAAGACGGCAGTTTCTATTGTGGGCTTTGGGAGGAACAACGGCGCTGGCGTTAGGTGTCAGCCTCTATGTGGATGAGGAGATTGCCAGCTTGAGTGAGCGGGAAAAGCCCCATGATCTTCTGCTTGGTGCCTTGATCCCTGTGTTGCTTGAAGGCGCATTGCCTGAGATTAGCAAGCATAGAGTCGATGCCATCAATCGTACTCTGGATGCGGTCAATCAAACCCTTAAATGGCTACCTAAGGCCCAGCGTCAGGAGCTGGAACAGCTGCTCGACTTGCTGGAAAACCGCTTTGGCTTACTTTTGCTGAGCGGCAGCATGACGCCTCTGATGCTGCGCAGCCCCAACGAATTGGTCGACATGCTGGAGTCCTGGCGCAGCGCTTGGATGGCGCTGCTGCAACAAGCTTATCTCGGTCTCAGAGAATTATTGATGGCAAGCTATTATGCCTGCCCTGAGCATTGGGACAGACTCAACTATAACAAGCCAAAACTGGCACTCTGATACCCGACTGGAGACACATTTGTCGATAGCTGATCCCATTTTGGCCGGGCTGGCCACAGGTTGGAAACATACAGATGGTGCCTCTTTGGCCGAGGATCTTGAACTGGAGACTGATGTCGTCATCATAGGCACAGGTGCCGGTGGCGGTACGGCGGCTGAAATATTGACTCAGGCTGGGCTCAGGGTCTTGCTGTTGGAGGCCGGGCCGCTCAAGTCATCGTCTGACTTTGTGATGGAGGAGCGCCGCGCCTATCCAGAACTCTACCAGCAAGCGGCGGCCATGAAGACCCTGGATAAGGGGATAGGTATTTTTCAGGGCAAGTCGGTCGGCGGCTCCACCACAGTCAACTGGACTACTTCGATTCGAACCCCCAAAGCCACCTTGGATTATTGGCAAAGCCTTGGGGTTAAAGGTTTGTCCCGCAGCGAGCTGGATCCCTGGTTCGACAAGATGGAGCAAAGGCTCAATATCAGTCGCTGGCCGATAGATCCCAACCGCAACAACCAGGCCCTCAGGGATGGCTGTGTCGCGCTTGGCTGGGACTACACAGTTATCAAACGCAATGTGCTGGGCTGCTGGAACACTGGGTACTGCGGCATGGGCTGCCCGGTGAATGCCAAGCAATCCATGCTGGTCACCACAATACCTGCTGCCCTGAATGCCGGGGCAGAGCTATACAGCCATGTTCGCGCCGAACGCTTCGAGCATCATGGTGAGCGGGTTTTTGCCCTTAGAGCCGAGGCGCTCGATGGCTATAACAAGCCTACAGGTGTCAAATTGATGATCCGCGCCCGTCATTATGTGGTGGCGGCCGGGGCCATTCACACTCCGGCATTACTGCTGCGCTCACAAATGACAGATCCCTATCAGCGCCTCGGCAAGCAGACCTGTTTACACCCAACCGTACTCAGCGGCGCCCGCTTTCGGGAGGCCATCAATGCCCACTCCGGGGCACCGCAGTCGATATATTCGGATCAGTTTGTTTGGCAAGATGGTGCCACTGGTCAACCTGGATATAAGCTGGAAGTACCGCCGGTGCATCCTGTGCTTATCGCCTCCAAGACCTTGGGCTATGGGCCACAGCATGCCGAGTTGATGTCCTGGTTCAATCATCTGCAGGTCACCATAGCCCTGATCCGGGATGGCTTTTCGCCGGAATTGCCCGGTGGCCAGGTATTGCTGACAGATAAAGGTACAGCGCTGGATTACCCTCTGACGCCGGCCCTGTTTGCCGCCGCCAGAAGGGCTTTTGCCAGCATGGCCGAGCTGCAGTTTGCCGCCGGTGCCGAGCAGGTTATGCCCATCAATGAGGGCGCCGGAATTTTGTCCTCCTGGCAAGAGGTCAAACAGGTTATTGCTGAGATGCCGCTGGCGCCACTGAAGACCATAGTGGCTTCAGCGCATGTGATGGGCGGCTGCGCCATGGGTGAAAACAGGCAGTTATCCTGGGTGAACAGCGAAGGCCAGGCGCATTACTACAGCAATCTGTCGGTGATGGATGGCTCTGTATTTCCCAGCAGTTTGGGAGCCAATCCGCAGCTGAGTATCTATGGTTTGACGGCGCGCAACGCCAGCTTGCTGGCCCGGAGGCTCAAGCCTGAGCCAGCAGTGCAGGATATTGCTGAGGACTGAGGTTGAACTGCGCCAGATAGGTACTGAGATTGTGTTGCCTGTCTTCAGTGACGCTGCGAGGCAGGCCGTTGAGTTTGTGCAATATCAGCTGCTGCCCTCTGCGTTCCATCATCAGCTCGACATCCAACATCTGTTGGTACTCGGTTTGTCCCAGGTTGGGTTTGGCCAGGCGTCTCAGTCGCCGATAGGGGCGCAGAATACCGCTTTCCCATTGCTCCACTTCGCTGTGGAGCTGGGCCCACGAGCCTTGGTTGAGGCTAACGCCTTTGTTGTCCAGGGTCAGCGCCAGCAGCAAGAGGTTGACTATCAGGCCGTGTTCGTCCTGCAGCTTTATCAGCAGGCTTTCCAGCGCCGGGTAAAGTGTTTCACATTCCTGCCAAAGACTAGAGGTAAACAGACTCGTATGTGGCACGCTTTTCTCCTTGCTTGCAATCTCAACACCCGGGTTTCCCCGGCTCAAAGGCCTGACTCGGCTTCGATGGTGTCTATCTCTTCCTGAAGTTCCAACCAGTTCATTTCACTCTCTTCCAGCGCCTGCGAAAGTTGGGTGCGCTCGGCGAGGATCTCCGTCAGTCTGGGCTTTTGTTCGGCTTCGTAGAGAGAAGTATCCGCCAGCAGATTTTCCAGCTCCGCCAATCTGTCGGTAGCCTGGCTCTGCTCGGCTTCCAGTTTGGCCTGGCGTTTCTTCAGTGGTGATAGTTTTTGCCTCAATTCAGCTTCCAGGCGTTTTTGCAGCTTCTTGTCCTGGGCCGGTGAGGCTTCGTCAACCTGAGACACACTTGCCGTTGCGGCTTTGGCGGCATCCAGCAACCACTGGTGATAGTCATCCAGATCGCCATCGAACATCCGCACTTCGCCGCCATCGACCAGGTAATAGTCGTTGCAGGTGAGTCTCAGCAGGTGACGGTCGTGGGACACTATCACCATGGCGCCTTCAAAGCCCTGCAGTGCAACGGTCAGGGCGTGGCGCATCTCCAGATCCAGGTGGTTGGTGGGCTCATCGAGCAGCAATAGATTGGGGCGTTGCCAAACCAGCAGCGCCAGTACCAGACGGGCCTTTTCACCACCGGAGAAGGGACGCACTTGGGCCAGCGCCATATCTCCCTGGAATCCAAAGCCACCGAGGAAGTCTCTCAACTCCTGTTCGCGGGCATTGGGGGCCAGGCGCTGCAGATGCTGCAGCGGGGTATCATCCAGCTGCAGAAACTCTATCTGATGCTGGGCAAAGTAGCCGATATTGAGCCCGGGATTGGGCTCGTACAGGCCGCGCATGGGCGAGAGTTGCTCAGACAGCAACTTAATCAGGGTGGACTTACCGGCACCATTACGACCCAATAAACCGATGCGGGCACCGGGCACCAGATTGAGATACACCTTGTTGAGAATAGCCTTGTCGCCGTAGCCGACCGACACATCTTCCATCTTCACCAAGGGGTTGGGCAGCGCATCCGGCTCGCGAAACTCCATATAGAAAGGGCTGTCGGCCTTGGAAGGCATCAGCTCAGTCATCTTTTCCAGTGCCTTCAGGCGACTTTGGGCCTGTTTGGCCTTACTGGCCTTGTAACGGAAGCGGTCTACAAAAGACTGCATATGCGCTCTCTCTCGCTGCTGGCGTTCATAGGCCACCTGTTGCTGGGCCATACGTTCGGCACGAGTGTGTTCAAAGGCGCTGTAGTTACCCTTGTAGAAGTTAAGTTTTTGGTGTTCCACATGGACGATTTCGTCCACTATGGCATCGATAAAGTCACGGTCGTGGCTGATCAGCACCAGCGTGCCTTGATAGGATTTAATCCAACCTTCCAGCCAGTACATGGTATCCAGATCCAGGTGGTTGGTGGGCTCATCGAGCAGCAATAATTCTGAGCGACACAGCAGTGCCTGCGCCAGATTGAGGCGCATCCGCCAGCCACCGGAGAAACTCTTCACCGGATGGCTCTGCTGGGCCTCGGTAAAGCCAAGACCTGCCAGCAGGGTACCGGCACGGGCACGTATGCTGTAGCCGCCTACGGCATCAAGCTTGCCGTGCAGTTCGGCTATCCTGTGGCCATTATCCTCGGCTTCAGCCTTGGCCAGCTGGGTTTCGAGCTCGCGAAACTCACTATCGCCATCGAGCACATATTCCAGTGCCGATACCTCCAGCGCCGGGGTCTCCTGGGCAACGGTTGCAATGCGCCACTGGGATGGCACGCTGATTTCGCCTTTGTCCAGGTGTAGTTGCCCTAAAATCAGGGCCAGCAATGAGGACTTGCCCGTACCGTTGGCGCCGACTAATCCCACCTTGTGGCCGGGATAAATAGTCAATGAGGCCTCGTCAAGCAAGGTCTTGGTGCCACGGATCAACTGGGCATCGGAAATGGTGATCATGAATACTGCTTTGGAATACGCTGAAATTATGGGGCCAGATGATAGCCCAGAACCCCGGTCTCAGGCTATAGCAGCAACACTTTGCTGTGAGCTGGCACCTGGGGGTAAATGACGGTCATCATTTCGAATGAAAGCCCCCCTCAAAAGTATGGCTTTACGGCTAACGACGCGAAAAACATCGGAAAAAGCCAAAGTTTCAGATATTTCTGAACTGCTGTTTGTAAAAACGTGCAGTACCATCCAAGCGCGCAAAAAAAGCGCCACAGGCAACAAGGAGTTTTACCAAGGGAGCCTAATTACCTTGGGGCAGACAGGGAGAGTCGTAGATGGGTGTGATCCGCGTAGTCAGCATGGCTGAGTTGCATCTCAGCGATGCCGGGCAGATTGAGGCCAACTGGCAAAGCTTGAGCAATGAACAGCTGGTATCTTTGGCGCCGTCCGGATGCTCGCTTGAGCAGCTCAAGCGGGAACTGGCCGATAGCAGTAGAGTGCTCCTCAGAATGAGAGAGTAAAGTTTATGGACTAAAATTCTATGTATTCTGACTCGCCTGAGAGTAAACACTTTGCTGACATTTTTGCGGCCCATATTGTTTGGCAACCTTTTACTGGCAACGGCCGCAGTCAATGCAGTCACGATTCCCTATTGTGTCGACCCCGACTGGATGCCCTATGAAGGCATAGACCAAGGCAAACATGTGGGCATTTCATCCGGCTTTCTTGAATTCATTGAAGAGCAGACTGATTGGCAGTTTCAGTTAGTACCCACCGCCAGCTGGCAGCAGACATTGACATATTTGAAGCAACAACAGTGCGTATTTACTCCCATGCTCAACTATACCTCCAGGCGCGCCGAATATTTATCCTTCACTGATATCTATAGTCGCTCTCCCAATGTGTTGGTTTCCCGCCGCGAGCAACCCTTTCTACAAAGTATGGAACAGGTCGGGAATAGAAGTCTGGTGATCCCCAGAGGTTACCGCTTGCTGGATTATGTGCGTCAGAACTATCCCAAGATCCACATTATGCTGGCCGAGACGGAGCAGCAGGGACTGGAGATGGTATCCAGCGGTGAGGCTGATCTGTTTATTGGTTCTATGTATTCCATCAATGCCCGCATTCAGCAGAGCGGCTTGTTTAACCTCAAAATCGCCGCTTGGGCCGGGCCTGAGGATCAGTTCCGGATGGCGGTGACTGAGAATAGCAAGTGGATGCTGCCCGATCTAAATCGTTTGTTGGCGCAGATTTCTGACGACCACAGGGCCAGGCTGTATCGTCAGTGGAGCAATATGGCGGTGTTGGAGCAGACGGATAGAGGGCTGACTTGGCAGCTTATGGTTGTGATAACACTGGTCTTCGGCGCTTTGTTGGCGCGCTACCGCTGGATTAGTAAGTATAACCGGGAGCTGACAGCCAAGAATCAACAGTTGGAGAAACTGCGTAATCAGCTATTGGAAACCAATAAGGAACTTGAGTTTATTTCGACCCACGATCCTTTAACCAAGTTGTATAACCGTCACTACTTTCATCGACATTTTGCGCCAGAACATCGCAGTGACGCAGCGCAAGGGCATACATCACTGATAGTGATAGACATAGATTTCTTTAAAGATATCAATGATCGCCATGGTCACAGCGTGGGTGATTCCATACTCAGTGATCTGGCTTCTCTGCTCATGGAGGGAGCCCGCGAAATCGACCTGGTGGCCCGTTGGGGCGGTGAGGAGTTTATGATTATTTGCCCGGATACTGATTGTATTCAGGCAAGGCATCTGTGTGAGCGCTTGGCATCGGCGATGACTGTTTATCCCTTTTCTGCCGGTGTTAGCCTTAGCTGTAGTTTTGGCCTGACAGAGCTGAAACCCGGAGAGTCTATTTGGAGCGCATTTGATCGGGCTGACCTGGCTTTGTATCGGGCCAAGTCAGAAGGCCGTAACAGAATTTGCTGCGATCCTGAATATGATCGAGCCAATAAAATCGGGCCAAATTCATCGGTTTGAGGTTAGAGCCGCACTTTTATGAAGTCAATTTCCGTGTTTATGACCCGAATAGTGAAAGTATGTGTGCTCAAGATGTTGAATTTATGGTGTTTTATTTTTTTTATTCGTTAGCGGTGACAAACTGGTGAAAATTGAAACTGCTGATTGCAGCCTATGGGGGTTTCGGTGTTATAATACGCGCCTTATTTATGGGGTTCCGTCTGTCGCAGCTTTGAAGTGGCATACTCCGTCTCCTATTAACTAATCATTTGAAGTTGAATCATGACTGACTTATCAAAATACAGAAACATTGGTATTTTTGCTCACGTTGACGCGGGTAAAACCACTACCACAGAACGTATCCTGAAACTGACCGGCAAAATCCACAAGATGGGTGACAGCCACGACGGTACCACTACTACTGACTTCATGGAGCAGGAAGCCGAGCGCGGTATTACCATTCAGTCTGCTGCGGTAAGTTGCTTCTGGAAAGATCACCGTTTCAACGTCATCGACACACCCGGACACGTTGACTTCACAGTTGAAGTATATCGTTCTCTGAAAGTTCTGGACGGCGGTATCGGTGTATTCTGTGGTTCCGGTGGTGTTGAGCCTCAGTCCGAAACCAACTGGCGTTATGCTAACGAATCTGAAGTTGCTCGTATCATCTTCGTAAACAAGTTGGACCGTATGGGTGCCGACTTCCTGCGTGTTGTAGGTCAGATCAAGCGCGTTCTGGCTGCGACTCCATTGGTTATGACTCTGCCTATCGGCGTTGAAGATGAGTTTAAGGGCGTTGTTGACGTTCTGAACCGTAAAGCTTATGTATGGGATGATTCTGGTCTGCCAGAAAACTACTCTGTAGAAGAAGTTCCAGAAGACATGGTTGATCTGGTTGAAGAATACCGTGAGCACCTGGTTGAGACTGCCGTTGAGCAGGACGACGACCTGATGGAAGCTTACATGGAAGGTGAAGAGCCTTCTATCGAAGATCTGAAGCGTTGTATCCGTAAGGGTACCATCAATCTGTCATTCTTCCCCACTTACTGTGGTTCTGCTTACCGTAATAAGGGTATGCAGCTGGTTCTGGATGCGGTTGTTGACTACCTGCCATCTCCAACAGAAGTTGAGCCTCAGCCTCTGACTGACCCAGAAACTGGTGAAGAAACCGGTGAAGTCGCTACTGTATCTGCCGATGAGCCACTGCGCGCTCTGGCGTTCAAGATCATGGATGACCGTTTCGGCGCCCTGACCTTTATCCGTGTCTACTCTGGTAAGCTGAAGAAAGGTGACACTATCCTGAACTCTGCTACCGGTAAGACCGAGCGTATCGGCCGTATGGTTGAGATGCACGCTAACGATCGTAAAGAGATCGACTCTGCTCAAGCCGGTGACATCATCGCCGTTGTAGGTATGAAGAACGTTCAGACTGGTCACACTCTGTGTGATCCTAAGCACGAATGTACTCTTGAGCCTATGATCTTCCCTGATCCAGTAATCTCTATCGCTGTAACTCCTAAGGACAAAGGCGCTTCTGAGAAGCTGGGTGTTGCTCTGGGTAAGATGGTTGCAGAAGATCCATCATTCCAGGTTGAAACCGACCAGGAAACCGGTGAAACCATCCTTAAGGGTATGGGTGAATTGCACCTGGACATCAAAGTAGACATCCTGAAGCGTACTCACGGTGTTGAACTGACTGTTGGTGCTCCACAGGTAGCTTACCGTGAAACCATCACTCAAGCCGTTGAAGACAGCTACACTCACAAGAAGCAGTCTGGTGGTTCTGGTCAGTTCGGTAAGATCGACTACCGCATCCGTCCAGGCGAAGCTGGTAGTGGCTTCAAGTTCACCTCCAGCGTTGTTGGTGGTAACGTACCTCGTGAATTCTGGCCAGCAGTTGAAAGCGGCTTCGAAGACATGATGAACGAAGGTCCTCTGGCTGGCTTCCCAGTACTGGACGTTGAAGTTGAACTGTTCGACGGTGGTTACCACGCAGTTGACTCCTCAGCGATCGCGTTTGAAATCGCTGCCAAGGGTGCATTCCGTCAGTCTATGCCTAAGGCCAAGCCTCAGTTGCTTGAGCCTGTGATGAAGGTTGACGTGTTTACTCCAGACGATCACGTTGGTGACGTTATCGGTGACCTGAACCGTCGTCGCGGTATGATCAAGGATCAGGAAGCTGGTCTGACTGGCGTACGTGTTAAGGCTGACGTGCCACTGGCAGAAATGTTCGGTTACATCGGTCACCTGCGTACCATGACTTCTGGTCGTGGTCAGTTCTCCATGGAGTTCTCTCACTATGCTCCATGTCCTGCCAACGTGGCTGAGACTGTTATCGCAGAAACCAAGGCTCGTAACGCAGCCAAGAAATAAGGATTAATTATCCTGATAAAAACCCGCCTTGATGGCGGGTTTTTTTATGGGCGAATATCCAGTGCCACTAAGCCAGCAGAATCAAGTTTGTACTCAGTTCGGCGGATGCCGCTGAATATCAATGGGCAATCGTATGGCAACTGTTTCCGAAACTGGTATATGTGGCAAAGGAGCTACCTAAGATAAAGGAGCTATCTAAGATAAAGGCGCTGGGATTGGCAGAGCATTACCGTGAGGAAATCACAGCAAATATCAGTAGAAGGGGGAGTGGTGATAGCAGATAAACAAAAGCCAGCTCGATAAGCTGGCTTTGTTCAGGGCCGATAACGCGTGTTTATCAGTCTTCCAGGTTACCGCAGAAACGGTAGCCTTCGCCGTGGATGGTGGCGATGATTTCCGGTGTATCAGGCACACTTTCGAAGTGCTTACGGATACGGCGGATAGTCACATCAACAGTACGGTCATGTGGCTTAAGCTCACGGCCGGTCATCTTCATCAGCAACTCGGCGCGGCTGAGGATCTTGCCTGGGTTTTCCACAAAGTGCAGCATGGCGCGGAATTCGCTACGCGGCAGCTTGTAAGACTCACCCTGAGGGCTGACCAGTGAACGGCTGTTGATCTCCAGGCTCCAACCATTGAAACGATAATGTTCCACGGCGGCCTTTTCTTCAATTTCAGCACCTGAGCTGTTGACACGAGTCAGCAGGTTGCGGGCACGAATAGTCAACTCACGAGGGTTGAACGGTTTGGTGATGTAATCATCGGCACCGATTTCCAGGCCCAAGATCTTGTCTACTTCGTTATCACGACCGGTAAGGAAGATGAGGCCGATATTGTTGATTTCGCGCAACTCCCGCGCCAACAGCAAACCATTCTTACCTGGCAGATTGATATCCATAACCACCAGGTTCACCTTGTTTTCCTGCAAGGCTTTGTGCATCTCTGCGCCATCATTGGCTTCGGTTACCACATAACCTTCTGCCTCGAAAATACTTCTCAGCGTGTTACGGGTAACGGCTTCATCTTCAACGATCAGAATGTGCGGGTTTTGCATGTTATTTACCTAATTAAATCAGTTTATCTAACCATGAGCGCGGGTGACGCTCCGCTATACTCTCTAAAACGCCAACATTCACAGGGTTCACGTAAGTGCTGTTCAAAACTGAAATGAAACGGCAACACACTTCATGATTAGCAAAAAGTATGCTCTCCACCTGGAGAGGCGCGAACTGTACTCTCTAGGATTCCCAGTGGCGGGATTTAGTTCCTGAAAGACATGGAAAATCCAGAAAATGCGATCTTAAAACCAGATTACATTTGGTACAGAGTCGTTATCATTAGAGACTTATGCTGTCGCGTAATGGCGCTAGCCTGGTCACACGCTTAACTCTAGGTCTCTGTCGATACAATCCATTGTACTAGGATTAGGCATTTGTTAACAAATGAAATGTTAACAAATTAATGTTTAACTATGATCTAAGTCACAAGTTTTTATGTTAGATATTGAAACTTAAGCGTTTTGTGTTTTGTCTTACTGTGAGCTTGCTCACGGGGCTAGGGGATTTCGTAAGCCTTTGCTAGAATAACTCCGGTTCATTAGAGACAGATACTACAATGGATGCTGCATTTGAAAGTCTCTGGCAGTACTACCAGAGCGCATGCTTTTTTTTGACTCAGTCGTTTTCTTCCGCTGTTCCTTTTGCGATTGTCACCGCCCATAACCCTCTGGGGCAAAAATTGACTTCCTGCCAGAACCGTCTTCTCGATCGGCAATTACAAGGTGATATTGATAAGCTCGGCATACCCTATCGGGCCATTATAGGTGCGGCTGAGGATCTCAGTCATATGGAAAAAAGTTGGGCCCTGTTTTTGGATAAGGCTGCGGCAATCGAACTGGCATTCAAGTACCGTCAGAATGCACTTTATTATGTGGATAAAGGCTTACTGACATTAGTGCCCTGCCATAAAGGCAAGCATGAAATAGAGCTTGGATTATTTGCAAGCCGAGCTCGTTTGGTCAATGAATTACCTGAACTTAGTGATAAATAAGTTGAGGATATTTCATCGGATGCAAATTAGCATTGACTTCATAAGGGCTTTATTGCTAATTTTTTCATCCCTTTCGCAAGAAAGGAACAGAAGAGGAGCGTTAACTAGGTAGTGAGTCAGAGGAAACCAATTTCCTATGACGGCTCATGAGGGAGATTAACGCCGAGGTCGGGATGCGTATTGGTAACGCTCTCCGGTCGGTTGGTCAGGCTGAATCCTGGCGGCTGTCACCTGGTTTTTGGTGGAGAGCTTCTGGTGACGATCGCTTTGTCCCTACTTTGGGGTGCGTTATCTCAGCACCAGGCTCTTCGAACGTTATCTGTTCGGAGCTTAACTCATGAAGTCTATTCTCGTTGTCGACCTTTCCCTGTCACCTGCCTGTGGGGGAATGCGCTGATGTCTCTTGTTGTTGCCAAGTTTGGCGGTACCTCAGTTGCCGATTATCAGGCGATGAATCGCTGTGCCGATATAGTGCTTGGAAATTCGGCTACTCGTCTGGTTGTGGTGAGTGCATCCAGTGGCGTAACCAATCTGTTGGTGGAGTTGTCTCAGGCAGACATGGGGGATGAGCGCCGTCTCAAATTATTGAAAGATATTGCCAGCATTCAATATGCGATTCTGGACAAACTTGGTAGACCTGCTGCTGTTGCCGCGGCGCTGGATGCCTTGCTCAGCCGTATGGCAACGCTCAGTGCCAAGCTGTTGCAGGGGCCGAGTAATGCTATGGTTGATGAGATCCTGTCCCTTGGTGAGCAATGCTCTTCAGCGCTGTTTGCCGCGGTATTGAGAGAACGCGGTGCCAAGGCCAGCGCCTTTGATGTGCGTCAGGTGATGCGTACCGATAGCCATTTCGGCAAGGCCGAACCACAAATCGCCGAACTGAAGCGACTGGCGACAGAGAAATTACAACCCTTGCTTGAGCAGCAACTGTTGGTGACCCAGGGGTTTATCGGTGCCGATGCCGAGGGGCGAACAACTACCCTTGGGCGTGGCGGCAGTGATTATTCCGCGGCTCTGTTGGCAGAAGCTTTGCAAGCCGATGCGGTTGAGATCTGGACCGATGTAGAAGGGATTTACACCACAGATCCCAGACTGGCTCCCAACGCCAGGCCTATCGCAGAAATCAGTTTTAATGAGGCGGCGGAGATGGCTACTTTTGGCGCCAAGGTGTTACACCCTGCCACCATCTTGCCGGCGGTGCGCCAACAGATCCAAGTGTTTGTCGGTTCCAGTCGGGCGCCGGAAAAAGGCGGCACCTGGATCCGCCATCAAGTGGAAGATGAGCCGGTATTCAGGGCCGTTGCCGTGAGACGAGATCAGACCCTGCTTAACTTGCATAGTTTGCAGATGTTGCATGCCCAGGGCTTTTTGGCTGAGACCTTTGCTGTGTTGGCGCGGCACAAGATCAGTGTCGATCTCATTACCACCTCAGAGGTGAATGTGTCGCTGACCCTGGACAAAACAGGTTCAGATTCAGCCGGTAAGGGGCTTCTGACGGAAGCTCTGCTGCAGGAGTTATCGCAAAACTGCCGGGTGCGGGTGGAAGACAAGCTGGCTCTGGTGGCGATCATTGGCAACAAGATAGCCACTACCGCCGGGATCTGTCGCCGGGTATTTGAAGTGCTCGAACCCCATAACGTCCGAATGATCTGTCAGGGTGCCAGTCCACACAATCTCTGTGTCTTGGTGTCTGAAGCCGAAGCCGGTGATGTGGTGGCCGCTTTGCATCGTAACTTATTTGAAGGTGCTCAGGATGCAGCTTGAACACCTGCAGGTTGGGGAGCTGGCCGCAGGTCAGCCTCTCACCATCCCCATATATCGCTTCAAAGGCACCGGTCATTCGGCGCCCAGCGTCTATATTCAGGCCAATGTGCATGGCGCCGAGGTACAGGGCAATGCGGTGATTTTGCAATTGTTGCAGTACTTCAAGGCGCATCCGCCTCTGGGAGATGTCACTCTGGTGCCTTTGGCCAACCCCTTGGGGATCAACCAGAAAAGCGGTGAGTTTACCTTGGGCCGCTTCGATCCCATCACAGGTATTAACTGGAACCGAGCCTATCTTGAGCAGGTCGTCCATCTGGATGACTGGTATCCGCAGTATAGTGAGCTGCCGGAGCAAGCACTGTTTGATGCTTTTCGTCAGCTTCTCATTGCCAACTGTGAGCAGGCATTGGCCAATCCCTGGGGAGTGACGACCGGCCAGAGATTGGCGCTCAATCTGCAGAAACTGGCACATGGCGCTGACATAGTGCTGGATCTGCACACCGGCCCCAAGTCCTGTAAACACCTTTATTGCCCCGAGTATGAGCTGTCAGCTGCCGGCTACTTTCATATTCCCTACACCTTGGTGATGCCTAAAGGCTTTGGCGGTGCCATGGATGAAGCGGCCTTTAATCCCTGGTGGCAACTCAGCGATTATGCCAAGAGTAGGGGGCGAGATCTAAAAGTCGCAGTATCGGCCTTTACTTTGGAGCTTGGCAGTCAGGAGCGTATCGATCTTGCCGATGCCAGTCGGGATGCGGAAGGAATATTAAGTTATCTGAGTTATAGAGAGGTGATAGCCCAAAGCGTACTGCCGCAGGTGATGCCGCGTTTTGCTTGTTTGCTGAAAGACTATCGAAAGTTTCACGCACCTATGGCGGGTATGGTGGAGTATCTGGCCGAGCCGGGAGTGCCTTTGCCCGCCGGCGCGCCTCTGGTCAATATTCTCAGGCTCGACCGAGTCGATGTTGGCACAGAGGTTACCAAGCTCTCACTTGAGGAAGATGTGATCCCCGTGCTGCATTTTGCCTCGGCGTCTGTGCACCAAGGGACTGAGCTCTACAAGGTGATGACCAACTACTTTACTCTTTCTGATTAAGTTAGGTCCGGTGTGAGCCGGAGTTTAACGTCTATCATTCTGTAAATTGCTGATAAATTGTAATTTTTTGTGTATTTGTTTTTCAATTGTATCCATGGGTGTTACAAATGTTGGCGCCCTTGTATTTAGGGTGTTTTTAAAACGGAAACATAAAACAACAATAAACAGTCTTAATGGGAGTAGACAATTGAAGAGTCAAGTTGCAATAGCTGTTTCAGCAGCGCTGTTATCCATGTCATGCCATACCCAGGCCGCGCCGTTGAGCGTTTCAGATCCATTTATTTCTTCAGATCTGCTTAGTGCATCCAGCGGTCGCAAAGGACAACAGCAAGAGATGGGGCGACATAAGTTTGTCAGGGAACCAGGACTTGCTGAGGGGAAATACACTTATATAGTGCGCCTTAAAGATCCCTCTGTGGCGAATTATGCCGGTGGTATTGCCGGGCTTGAAGCCACCAGTCCACAGCGAAGTCAAGGGTTGGCGTCCCAAAAGGCCCCCAAGCTGAATACCGCCAGTGTGGCGGTGAAGTCCTACGTGAAGTATTTGAATGCCAAGCAACAGAACTTTTTAATGAGTGCTGCGGCCCAAGGGGTTCAGTTACAGGCTAAGGTCAGGTATCACTATGCCTTTAATGGGCTGGCGGTCACCATGGATCAGCAGCAGGCAGAAGCCCTGTCCAAGTTACCCGAAGTAGCTTTCATTGAGCGGGAAAGCCTTTATTCAATGGATACCGACAGCAGCCAGAACATGATAGGTTCTCCCAAAGTGTGGGACGGCAGTGCTACAGGGACTCAGGCTATGGGGGAAGGGGTCATAGTCGGGGTGATCGATTCGGGGATCAACAGTGATCATCCATCCTTTGCGGATATTGGGGGTGATGGTTATGACCATACCAATCCCTGGGGACAAGGTGTCTACGTCGGTGACTGTGCGGTAGAGTTCTCTGACATGTGTAACGATAAGCTGATCGGAGTCAGAAGTTATCCTGAGATTACCGATAGTTATGATGATGGGGAGGTCTTTGGTCCAACACCTCCTGCCAAGAATGGTGAGGATTATGGTGGTCATGGTTCTCACACTGCCGGTACGGCAGCGGGAAATATCCTTAAGAATGTCCCTTATGTTGTCGGTGAGGTCGGTGAGGCTCAAGGGGATGGCATTGAGACCGGACTCGAGTTTACACAAATCTCCGGGGTCGCTCCCCATGCCAATATTGTTGCCTATCAGATCTGCCGTCCGGGCAACAATGGCGATAGATACTCAGGTTGCCCCACATCGGCGATTCTCAAGGCGTTGGATGATGCCATTGCCGACGGAGTGGATGTGATCAACTATTCCATCAGCGGCGGTGGTTTCCCTTGGGCTAGTTCCACTGAAATGAGCTTCCTGGCAGCCCGTAATGCCGGCATTTTCTCTGCCGTATCGGCCGGAAATACCTCTGCATCGGTTAATCAAGTTCCCTTTTCTTCACCCAAGAATGCGCCTTGGTATACCTCAGTCGCGGCATCAACCCATAACCGCGAAGTGCGCTCCACTCTCGAATTCAACGGTGACCTGCTGGATTACACTCAGGGAACCGGGCCGGTGATTACTACAGACATCAGCGCACCTTTGGTGTACGCCGGTGACTTGGCTGCTGATAATTTCGAAGGTTGCAACGCCTTTGCCGCCGATGCGTTCAAGGAGCAGTTGGCGCTGATTAAGCGCGGCGGCTGTAACTTTGCCGACAAGGTCAATAATGCCAAAGAGGCGGGTGCAGTAGGGGTTATTGTCTTTAACAAAGACGGTGAAGGCAACGTCAGAAACAAGATGTCCGGACTTGGTAACACCAGTATCCCTTCTGTTTTCATCGGCAATATTGACGGTTTGGCCGTCGTGGATGCGCTGGCGGCTACGCCAGGCTTGGTGGCCAAAATCAATGCCACTCCATCGGCCGTTGAGCGTCAGGCCGATGTGTTGGGAAGTTTCTCTCTACTTGGACCAAACCGTTACTTCGACGTGATTGCGCCGTCGATTTCAGCTCCGGGTGTGGACATCTATGCCGCTTACGCCGATGAACAGTATGGCCATGAAGTGACAGGTACTGATCCTGCTGATTATACCCTGATGTCCGGTACTTCTATGTCGAGTCCTCATGTGGCGGGCGCTGGGGCGCTGCTGAAGTCGGCTCATCCAGAGTGGACGCCGGATAATATCCGTTCAGCCTTGATGCTGACAGCAACAACAGCCAGTGCCATGACCAAGGCAGATGGTAAAACTACCGCGGATCCGTTTGATGTGGGAGCCGGTCGGATACGGGTGGATTTGGCCGCCAAGACTGGGCTTATCATGGATGAGTTGGCGGACAACTATGAGTTTGCCAACCCAGAGCTCGGTGGTGATCCAAGACGTTTGAATCTTCCCAGTATGTCCAGTAGCCAATGTGTTAATAGTTGCAGCTGGAAGCGAAAAGTCACGGCTACCAAAGATGGCGTATGGAGCGCTGCCGGAGTAGCGACGACTGAAGGGTTGAAAATAACGGTTTCACCAGAAAACTTCACTCTGACCAAAGGGCAGTCGCAGGTGGTGACTGTCACCGCCGATATCACTGGGGTGAGCTCAAGTGATTGGGCGTTTGGTAATCTGCTGTTGACCTCGAGCAACCACCCTGATGCGGCTATGCCTGTGGCGGTTAAAGCTGCCCGTGATAACTTGCCGGACAGCTTTACCATCAGGGCGGGACGAGATGCTGACGAGCTGACTTTCAACGAGCTTAAATCGCTTGATATGACTGGACTGGATGCAGAAGTCTCTGCCTTGGCACTGGCCGACAGTTTTGAGGCGGTATTGAAGCAAGATTCAAATGTTGGTAGCTTCCTGGACGACATTACTGATGGTGTCGCCTTCGTTGCCTACAGGGTTGAAGAGGGGGCAAAGCTGTTTAATACGACTATTACTGCCACCAATTCCCCGGATTTGGATCTCTATGTGGCGATAGACAGAGACAGTGACGGGTCGTTGGATGCCCTTGTCGGCCAATCGGCCAGAGCTGGTTCTGATGAATCTGTCAGTATCAGTAATCCAGAAACCGGTGACTATTATATCTTTGTGCAAAACTATGAGGCTTCAGCCGCCAATGCCGAAGATCCCTTCACCCTGAAAACTTCTGTGGTAGAGGCAGGTCCGGCTCAGGACAATTTTACTCTGACCAAGACAGGTGACAACGAGGAGTTCTCACTGAAGTTCGCCTGGAAGGATAATTTTGCCGCTAGCGACCTGGGTTATGCTGTGGTAACTCTGACGTCCAGTGATGCCAATGTCGCCGCCAAGAACTTGCCGGTTGCTTTCAACCGGGTCGTTGATGATGTGCAGATGCCTGCGGCCAGTGTACTCAGTGGTGAGATGACCCCTGGGCAGCCAGTAACCATGACTGTAACTATCGCTGCCAATACTTCCCTTGAGGCTCGGGAGTATCAGCTCAAGGCCATGGTGCCGGAAGGGCATGAAGTCACGGCTATCAGCGACCAAGGGGAGCTGGCTCAAGGAGTATTGAGTTGGACTCATGTGATGCAAACTGGCGATCCGGCCAAAACACTGAGTTTCAAGTTTATCCCGCGTAAACAGGGGCTGGGTAATAAGCTGATACTGAGCAATACCGTTGTCAATGATACCGCCGAGGTATTGACTCAGGAGTATCTGTTTGATGTCAAAGAAGGTGCTCCTGTTATCAAAGTCAATGCACCCGACCGAGTGGCAGAGCGTAATAGCTTTGTTATCGATGCATCAGCCTCGGCCGATCCCAATGGTGATTCGGTCAGCTATCACTGGACTCAGATCGCCGGCGCGCCGCTGAAGTTTGACAGCTCGGCGGCCAAGTTGGAGCTGACAGCGCCTGAAGTGGGTGGTCCTGGCGATTTGCTGACTTTCAATCTGAAGGTGAGTGACTCCAAGGGTAATAGCACCACGGAAACGGTCAGCATAGTGGTGTTTGACTGGGAGCGTGACAGTGGTGGTTCACTGGGATGGTTGTCACTGTTGTTGCTGCCTTTAGGCTGGCTGCGCAGGAAATCGAGCTAAGGAAGGTGCGAACAAAGTCCTATGTGTGCTCTGCGTCGGCTTACAGGCCTGGATGCAAGGTGTGGCTCGCAGCAAATGGCTTTAGTCCTTTGCAATAAGCACTTCCCCGAGTCTTAAACTGAAAAAGGCTGCCAATTTGGCAGCCTTTTCTTTATCTGTTGTTAAGGTTTTACTGCCCTGACAATTGGGTTTTGCAGGCTTATCAGGGTTTCGGTGGACTGAATTTCATCTATCGACTGGATACGATTAATCAGCACGTGTTGCAGGGCATCGATGGACTGGCACATTACTTTGACAAACACACTGTAATTGCCTGTGGTGTAGTAGGCTTCGACCACTTCTTCCAGCTCATTGAGCTTTGAGATGGCGGCGGGGTAGTCACCGGCACTCTTGAGATTGATGCCGATAAAACAGCAGACGTCATAGCCCAGAGCTTTGGGGTTTACCGATATTTGGGCTCCGGTGATAATACCTGCCTGTTTCATCTTTTCTACCCTGACATGAATTGTGCCTGCGCTGACGCTGAAGCGTTTGGCCAGCTCGGCAAAAGGAGTTCGTGCATCCTGCATCAGGGCTTCCAGGATCTGATTGTCCAGTTGATCTCTTTGAAATGATGTATCCACAGCATCACGCCTAAATTGCTTATAATCAGGCATGAATTTACGTGTTTTATTGTAAAATTGCCAGTCTTAAGGCGACTTTTGGCTCAACATCTAGGGTGATGTTAGCGGTTATTGTTCGCCTTCGGGCGTGAGAAAAGGCACAGGTGCACTGAAGCTCATGGGGTCACCCGAGTAGGGATGCTGGATGCTGAGGCTGGCGGCGTGCAGCAGCAATCTGGGAGCCAATCTTTTTGCCCAGGAGTCGGCGTAGAAACCATCGCCCAGAATGGGATGGCCCAGCGCCATCATATGCACCCTGAGTTGGTGTGAACGCCCTGTGATGGGGATCAGCTTGACCAGAGTTGAATAGCGTCCCTTGCTGATCACCTCATAGTGAGTCAGTGACGGCTTACCCACTTGATGGTCGACTTTCTGTCTGGGCCTGTTGGGCCAATCGCAAATGAGTGGCAGTTCTATACTGCCTTGGTTGGCCTTGATATGACCGGCGACTCTGGCGTAGTAACTCTTTTGGGTTTCCCTGTCTCGAAACTGGCGTTTCAGCTCACGCTCGGCACTGCGCCTCAGTGCCAATAAGAGTACGCCCGAGGTGGCCATGTCCAGGCGGTGAACCACTTGTGCTTGCGGATGTTCGGCCAACACTCTGGCATAGGCGCTGTCGTGATGGGCCGGATCCCGTCCGGGAACCGAGAGCAGTCCCGAAGGTTTATTGATGACTATGATGTCCTTGTCCTGGTAGAGAATATCCAGCCAAGGCTCGGTTGGTGGATTGTAGACAAAATCTGACATGTCATGGCCTCAATGAAAATGGACGGCAAAGATAACCGCGGCTGTCGGCAGATGCAAGCTCTTGGGCGTTGTTGCATCCAGGCGCGTAAGCCAACGCAGAGCATCATGGGGCTTGTCCATATCTTACCTGGGTTAATTTGAGTGCTTTACTTCTCTTTTACAACCGCGGCAATTAGTATCTTAGTGTTTGAATTGGAAATGGATTGGTATGGGAAGGCGTTCAGGTTACCTGTTGGAAGATTGGTTGGTTGACCCTCAGATGAGTACGTTGAGCCGCGAAGAGGCTCAAGTACGGCTCGAACTCAGGGTGATGCAGGTATTGCTGTGTCTTATCCATCATGCCAACACCTTGGTGACCCGAGAGATGTTGATCCAGGAGGTTTGGCACGGCGGTATTATCACGGATAACGCCATCAACCGCATTATCGGTTTGCTGCGCCAGCATCTGCAGGATAATCCCAGAGCGCCACGTTTTATCAAGACTGTGCCCAAACAGGGCTATGTACTAATAGCGAAAGTGCGTGAAACGACACTCGATGACGATTCGCCGGACGAACTTTTGCCAATAAAACCGATAGGTGCCGAGACTGAGCAAAAGATAGCTGCAGGCGGCAGCAAGTGGGGCTATTGGGGCGGCGCCTTCGGAGTGCTGGCAGCGGGTATCGCCAGTTGGCTCTATCTGGCACCGGCCCAGGAAAACCCCCAGCTTGAGTTGACCGATGTGGCCATCCGGCGTCTGACTCCACTGACTTCACTCAATGGTCAGGAGGTGGACCCCAGTCTGTCCCCCGATGGCAGTATGCTGGCGTTTTCCTATCGGGAACTGAACGCCGATAAATGGCATATTGAGCTGATGTCACTCGGCGACAGGGTCATCAAAACCATTCCTGTTGTGGGTGATTACAGTCTGCGCTACCCGGCCTGGCGCCACGATGGCAAGGCCTTGGCTTATTTGGCGTTCAGTGAAACTCAGGGCTGCCGTATCATGTTGACAGAGCTGACTGACGAAGGGATGCGCAGCCGCATAGTCAGCCAGTGTCATCAGACGACACAGTCTACCAGCATCGCCTGGAGCCCATCGAACCGCTCGCTGTTTTATGTCGATGCCGATGGGGTCGAAGGCTTCAAACGCATTTTTCTGCTCAGCCTCAGCGATGGCCGGCGTCAGCAGTTGAGTCAACCTCATGTGGTGGGGCGCGGCGACTATGCGCTGGCTTTGTCTCCCGACGGTCACAGTCTGGCGGTGCTGCGCAGTATCAACTGGTTTGATACTCAGATCTTACTCTTTGATATTGAATCCGGTGATTGGCAAAACCTGCAGCGGGTGGGGTATCCACTGCGTAGTATCGCCTGGGATAAAGGCGGCAACGCCTTGGTATACAGAGGTGAGGAGGGGCAACTTCACCGTTTGCAACTCAAACCCCGCAAGTTAACCCGGCTGACGAGTGTGTTGCAGGAAATCAATTCTCCCTCGGCCAATAGTGGTGGACGCATGGCGGCAGTTGTCGGCGAACTGTTTGAAGAGGAGATCTGGTTCTGGTCCTCGCCCTTCGATGAGGCTTCCAAGCCGCAGCGCTTTGTGGCGTCCAGTCGCCGTGATACCGCCGGTACCTTGCGCCACGATGGCAAGGAGTTGATCTTTGTTTCCAATCGCAGCGGCTTGCCACAACTATGGCGTCGGGATGAACAGGGCACCGAGAAACAGCTGAGTCGCCTGAGCACTTTTTCCCATATAGATGAACTCAGTTATTCAGCCGACGACAAGCTGGTTGCCGGTAGTCTCAACCAACAGGTGTTTGTCCTTAACCCTGAAAACGGTGAACTCAAGTTTTTCCCTCAACTGGGCAATGTCCGGAATGTCAGCTGGGGGCGCAGCAGTAATGAATTGCTGGCAGCGGTTAGTGTTGATGGTCGCTGGCAGATAAACAGCCTGCTGTTGGACAGTGGTGAGCAGCAATCCTTACTGACAGATGGCTTTTCTGCCAAATACGCCGCCGACGGTACTCTTTATTTTACCCGCCTGTACAAGAAAGGGATTTGGCGCCTGAAGCAGGGCGTCGAAGAACTCTTTTATGACCAATATACTCCTCACTTCGGCAGCAGTTGGCAACTGGCTTCCGAGGCACTCTGGTTGCTGCGGCCCAACGACAATGCTATGGGCATCCTCAAGATAGATCTCCATACAGGTAAGAGAGAGGAGCGCGACATTCCGATGGAGAAAGTTTCCCCAAGATTGCTGTCAGTGACAGATGACGGCCAGATATCGCTGGCGTTACTGGGGCCTGCCAATACCGATATAGTTGAAGTAATTAACTGATTTATAAGACATCACCTTTCCGTCACCTTTTCATTATGGTGCTTTTCTCTGCCTGAGATAGCTTTAGGGACAAGCTTGATTGCCTGACCACCAAAGCGCTTGGTTTTTACCCTGAGTACCGAGCTAAACGGTTAAAGCAATCTCGGGCGCAGCTTGCGCCCACCCCTTCCCAGCAGGAGAAAAGATGATGAAAAGTTTGAATCAGTTTGTGAAAAATGCGATTGGGTTTGCCTTGCTTTCTACTCTGTTTGCTTTACCGCTACTGCTGGCGTCGACACCCACCAAGGGCAAGGATGAAGTCAATACGCCATCTCTGTGTGAGCCGTATCCAGAGTGTGTGATTTACAAGATCCCCGATGAGTCCATCAATCTATAACCATCAATGGAGGCCATCATGTTGCAGGTAACTCTCTATTTGGTCGGTTCACTGAGCGCTTTTGTATTGGTGTACTACCTGTTTTTAAACTTGGTTCTTGCGTCCGAAGAATCAAGGTTGCTCGACCCGAAGGACAAATAACCCTCCCTTTCCAAGCTAAAGGGGCACGGTATTAACCGCGCCCCTTTTTATTCATCTGCAAGCTTAGGAGAAGCTGTGACCGCCCACATGCATAATGCAAAAGGTCCAGACCACGAAAGCCAGAATGCCGTGTACCAAAGCGTAAAAAGCCTGATCCAGGCGACGTAAGCCGGCGGCTTGCCAGATAAGGTGCAGGTGCAGCCCCAGCACCAGGGGAAACAGTAGCAACAAGGGATAAAGGGCGAATGGGCTGGCATCTCCCAGCAGAGGCCGGGTCAACAGTGACCAGAGCACCATAAAGGCGGTGATCAGCGGGGGCAGGGCAAGCCGATACTGCTCGGGATAGGGAAACATTAAAGGTCCTTGATACAGCTGAATAAAGGCGGATCAGCGGACGGCTCTGGCAATCAATTGCGCCTTGGCTTGCAGCATTCCCGTTTCTCCGCCGGGCATATGGCCTTCAAAGTAATGTAAAGTCTCGAATTTGGCAAATCTGTGTTGTAGCTCACCCTCATTCAGTAAAAAGTCCGGGTTGCTGGGACGGCCGAACTTGGCCTGTTCTCGAGTAAAGGTTTCGTAAAACAGCAGGCCTCCAGGCTTGAGTTGTTTGGCAATCCAGGGCAGCGAAGGACGATGTAAATAGTTGAACACCAATACCACGTCGAAAGGGCGCAGATCGGGCTTGTCACCCTGCTCGAGGTTCCATTCCAGGAATTGGCAGTGAGGAAACTGGCGCCAGAGCTCATCGAAGCTCTCGGGGTTGCGGTCGATGAAGGTGACCTCGGCGCCCTGTTTGGCAAACCAATGACCGTTGCGCCCTGAGCCGCATGCCAGGTCCAGCACTCTGAGCTCAGGTGTTATCTCAGTGTGCCGGTCAAAGGCGGTAATCAGTTCTGCGGTATTCATCCTTTGATCTCCTTGCGACTGTCGATTCTGCGTCTATGAACTATAGAGTAATGCCGCAAGCCCGCAGGCCCGTGTGACACTATGACCGAAAGTAAAACCACAGTCACAAGTAATTCACTCTTGTAGGCTGCCAGGGGAATAAACAACAGGATTAGCAGCAGCTTCATCAGGGTCAACACCCCTTTTAGTTGAATAAGCCAGCGCCAATCCCGGACTATCTCCCACAGCATCAGGCAACTGCCGCTGGCCATGGTCATGATCCAATAGAGCTGCCAGCTTTCTCTGGGGACCGACAGCAAAATACCGCCACCGGCACCGACTATTCCCAAAATGTGCAGGGCTCTGAGGCTGGTCTTACAAAGGCGTTGTAGCCAAAACTGCTTTTCTGACATCTGTGTTTTTGCCATGGCGATGATATTTGTGATCCAGAGTACAAATTTTTCGTTAGCTTAGCAGTATTCACTGATTGGCGACTATGCTTGATCTTGTATTTGTCGAGTCTTCTCACATGGAAATACAGAACATCAAAACGTTAACTTCGTCAGTTATACGGTACGCTGACCGTGATTTGTATCAATATGTGACCAGCTAATCTGCAAAAGTGCACAGAAATGCGGATAGCTGTCTGCAGCAGGAAATTTTTTGTGACTCAGTTAAATATATGACTAAAGGGGTAGTGATATCTTCTGCCGTGGGAGATATGACGTGCTACAGCCTTGGTAATTGGTATAAAAAACTAAAAAGTACTGTAGTACGAAATAGCTATATATGAGTATGTGAAATAATATGGTGGAGGAACACTTTATGTTCACGGGAGCACTTAAAAAAACAGCACTGGCTGCTCTGATTTCCGGCATGATGGCCGGTACAGCTTATGCCGGCGCAGATGTATTGGCGGATTTTCATGGTGAGATGGGCGGTTGCGATACTTGCCACGTTTCCGAGAAAGGCCCAACCGATGACAACCTGACCCATGAGAACGCTCAGTGCGTTAGCTGCCACGGTGATCTGAATGAGATCGCTGCCGGTGAAAAAGATCTGAAAATTTCTCCACACAAGTCTCACCTTATCGGTGAAATCGCTTGTACTTCTTGCCACATCGGCCATGAAAAATCAGTGGCATACTGTGACGCTTGCCATAGCTTCGGCTTCGATATGCCATTCGGCGGTAAGTGGGAGCGTAAGTTCGTTCCTATCGACGTGCAGAAAGATGCTCAAGACAAAGCCATCGCAGCTGGTCCTCGTGAAACTACTGACGTGGTTATCATAGGTTCTGGTGGTGCCGGTCTGGCCGCCGCAGTATCTGCCCGCGACAACGGTGCCAAAGTTATTCTGCTGGAAAAAGAACCTGTTGCTGGTGGTAACACCAAGCTGGCTGCCGGCGGTATGAACGCTGCTGAAACCAAGCCTCAAGCGGCTCTGGGTATTAAAGACAAGAAAGAGATCATGATTGAGGACACCATGAAAGGTGGCCGTAACATCAACGATCCTGAGCTGGTTAAAGTACTGGCCAACAACTCTTCCGACTCTATCGACTGGTTGACCGCTATGGGCGCCGACATGAATGACGTAGGTCGTATGGGTGGTGCAAGTGTAAACCGTAGTCACCGTCCAACTGGTGGTGCCGGTGTGGGTGCTCACGTAGCTCAGGTTCTTTGGGACAACGCTGTTAAGCGCGGTACCGATATCCGTCTGAACAGCCGCGTTGTTCGCGTACTGAAAGATGATTCAGGTAAAGTGACCGGCGTTCTGGTTGAAGGTAAGTACACTGGTTACTACGTGATCAAGGCTGATGCCGTGGTTATGGCTACCGGTGGTTTTGCCAGAAACAACGACCGCGTTGCCAAGTACGACCCTAAACTGAAAGGTTTTGCTGCTACCAACCATCCTGGTGCAACCGGTGACGGTCTGGACGTTGCCATGCAAGCCGGTGCCGATACCCGCGATCTGGAATGGGTACAGGCTCACCCAACTCTGTCTCCACGTGGTGGTGTGATGGTAACTGAGGCCGTACGTGGTAACGGTGCTATCCTGGTTAACCGCGAAGGTGACCGTTTCGTCAACGAAATCACTACTCGTGACAAGGCTTCTGCAGCCATCCTGCAACAGAAAGGTGCCAGTGCCTTCCTGGTGTTCGATGACTCAGTTCGCAAGAGCTTGAAGAAGATTGAAAACTATGTCCATCTGGGCATTGTTGATGAAGGTAAGACCCCTGAAGAACTGGCCAAGAAGATTGGTGTTCCAGGTGCGGAACTGGCCAAGACTATCGCCAGCTACAACGGTTTCGTGAAGTCTGGCAAAGACACTCAATTCGAGCGTCCTAACCTGCCTCGTGAACTGGGTACTGCTCCTTACTACGCCATCGAAGTTAAGCCAGCTGTACACCACAGCATGGGTGGCGTGAAGATCGATACCAAGACTGAGGTTAAAGCCAAAGACGGTCATCTGATCCAGGGTATGTATGCTGCCGGTGAAGCTACCGGTGGTGTTCACGGTGCCAACCGTCTGGGTGGTAACGCCATCTCTGATATCGTGACCTTCGGTCGTATCGCCGGTGCTGAAGCTGCCAAGTACGCTAAAGAGCACTAGGCCAAGCTAATTCTCCGATAGCACGGAGTCGGGGCGTTTGAGCCCCTATTAAAAAAGCGGACTGTCAGGAGTCCGCTTTTTTCTTTTTATTGCGCTGCATCATGTTTCCGGTGAGATAGCTATTGCCAGGCAAAGACAAGTTTAAGTAATTCACTTACACTTTTAGCTACCATTCCAATTACCGGGTCATAAATAGCATGAAGATAGGTTTTTTTAGCGCCAAGCGTTACGACATGCAGCATTTCAACCGTACCAATGAAGCCTTCGGGGCGCAAATTGAGTACTTTGATGTGCGCCTATGTATGCAAACAGTGAAACTGGCTTACGGATTCGAAGTGATCTGCGCCTTCGTCAACGATGAACTCAATGAAGAGGTGTTGACAGAACTGGCTGTCAACGGCACCAGGATCATCGCCATGCGCTGTGCCGGCTTTAATAATGTCGACCTGGATGCGGCCAAACGTCTGGGTATGAATGTTGTCAATGTCCCGGCTTACTCTCCAGAATCTGTAGCCGAACATACGGTCGCCCTGATATTGACCCTGAACCGCAAGATCCATAAGGCGTATCAACGCACCCGGGATGCCAACTTCTCTCTCGAAGGGTTAGTGGGCTTCAACATGTTCGGTAAGACAGTGGGCGTGGTCGGCACAGGGAAAATCGGTATTGCTACCATCAAGGTCTTGCTGGGCTTTGGCTGTAAAGTACTGGCGTTTGACCCTTATCCCAACCCGCAAGTAGAGACGCTGGGGGCTCGTTATGTCACCCTGGATGAGATGTACCAACAGAGCGATATCATCAGTCTTCATTGCCCGCTGACGGCGGAAAACCGCCATCTGCTCAACGCAGACAGCTTTGCCAAGATGAAGCCGGGCATGATGGTGATTAACACCAGTCGTGGTGGCTTGCTCAACGCCATAGATGCCATGGAAGCGCTCAAGCTCGGACAGATAGGTTCGCTGGGGTTGGACGTGTATGAGAACGAGAAAGAGCTGTTTTTTGAAGATAAGTCCAATGAAGTGATCCAGGACGATGTGTTCCGGCGTTTGTCGGCTTGCCACAACGTGATCTTTACCGGTCACCAGGCGTTTTTGACCGAAGAGGCCTTGGGCGCCATCGCCCACACCACACTGTCCAATGTACAGAAACTCCTCAGCGGTGAGCGTTCGGGTAACGAGCTTTTCTAAGGAAGGTACGAATAAGTCCCATGTGTGCTCTGCGTCGGCTTACAGGCCTGGATGCACGTGGTTCGCAGCAAATGGCCCTAGTCCTTTGCAAGAATTCTCTAAAGATAAATACTGACACCCGACTCCCCGATTGCTAGATTGAAATAACCGCATCGGGGAGATGCTCATAGGGAGGTGTCATGCTGGTTACACAGAGTCTTCATCAACTGCCGACGGCAAGCGGCAGCATGCAAACCCGGGTCTATCGTCCCGATAGTGAGGGTTGTTTTCCCGCCATCATTTTTTACTCGGAAATTTTTCAGGAAACCGCGCCAATAAGCCGCATGGCTTGCATGCTGGCCGGTCACGGTTTTGTGGTATTGGTGCCGGAGATTTTTCACGAACTCAATCCGCCGGGCACTGTGCTTGGTTATGATGACAGTGGCAAGGACAAAGGCAACAGCGACAAGCTGAGCAAGCCATTGGAAGCCCACGATGATGATACTCAGGCGCTGGTGGATTTTATTCGGGCTCAGCCCTGGAGCCGCGGACGGATTGGTGCCATGGGCGTCTGTGTTGGCGGCCACCTGGCATTTCGCGCCGCCCTTAATCCCGATATCGCAGCGGCATTTTGTCTCTACGCCACAGATATTCACAGCGGCGCTATCCCGAGTGCGCCGGGGAATGACTCTCTGAGCCGCTGCCGGGATATTCGTGCCGAATTGGTGCTTATCTGGGGCAAGCAGGACCCCCATGTGCCGAGTGAAGGGCGCAGGCTCATCCAGCAAAGGTTGGAACAATGCCAGACCTTATACAGCTGGCAGGAACTCAATGCCCAGCACGCCTTTATGAGGGATGGCGATCCCCGTTATGACCCGGCGTTGGCGTTGCAGATGTATCAGCAGGCGTTAGCGTTGTTTCAGCGCAGGCTCAGTTAATCCTGCTTGGGTAACTGCTCCGGTGTTGTCTCTTGTGCCTGCGGCGCCGAGGCATTGCCGGGTGCCAGCTTCAGTACGGCTTTTTGCAGTATCAGGTTGTTGGGGTAGGTAACAGTATCGCCGTTGTCGCGGCGGATAAGCACGTGAAACAGCCCCACTTCCAACAATACCCCGGTAATATCCTCATCCTTGTCGACAACTTTGATCCGCTCACCGACCTTGTAGGGAAACACGAAAAAGATCAGCACCCCGGCGGTGAGGTTACTCAGTATCGACCACTGGGCCACCAAAGCCACCCCCAGCACGGCAAATGCCGAAGACACGAACAGTGAAACTTCCTGATAGCCGAGTCCCAGAGAAACGGCCATCAACGATAGAGTGACAAAGAACAACAGATAGCTGATAAAGCGGGTCACCAGGCTGGTGCGGGCGGCGCTGACCTGTTTCTTGTCCGCCAGGGTTTGCACCGCATTTTTCAGCGCCCGCTGCAGAAAGAAAAACACCCCGAGATAGAGGCAGGCAATCAGAATATTGTGAGTCATATGGCGTTTGCTTCTGTGAGAAATAAGGCGTTTGCTGGCATACTAGCGACTTTGTCACAGGGGATAAACTCCCCAACCGAGAATTATTCAAGCATGTCAGATTATCGCACCTTAGTGCAGCAACAGGATGAATGGGGCAGCGTCGCTGTCCTTGATGATGGCGACTGTCGGATCTTGGCCTTCGGCGAACACGACGAGCAGAGCAAACTGTTGAAAAAGGCTCCCCATGTACCGCAGCACACCTATGTGCAGGCCATGCTGCTGGCGCTTTTGTACCTCAAACCCAAGAGCGCCATTATTTTGGGGCTGGGCGGCGGCGCCTTGGTGCATGCGCTGAGGCATTTTGATGCCGCTATCAAGCTGACAGCGGTCGAGTTGCGCCCCCTGGTGCTGGAGTTGGCCAAGAGCCATTTTCAATTGCCACTGTCGAAAAAGTTGAACCTTATCAATCAGGATGCCAATCAGTTTCTGGCCAGTGCCGAGCACAAGAAGGTAGATATTATCTTCGCCGATCTTTACGGCTCTGAAGGCGTTGACGCCGGTCAGCTGAGCCAAACCTTTATCGAGCAGAGCCTGGCGCTGCTCAAGAGTGAGGGTTTGCTGGTGCTCAACTGCTGGAAAGAGCACAGTCAGGACAGAGGCCTGCTGGCGCGCCTGCAGCAGCATTTCCCCGATGTGCGTGCCTGTCTCACGGGGGGAGGCAACTGGGTAGTGTTTGCCTCAAGGACACCGAAAAACTTTACCAGTGCCGGGCTAAAGCAGGGCGCCGCCGGCTTGTCTGCTGTTCTGGACTGCGATCTCGGCCGCTCCCTCAGTCGCTTCGAACTCTGGCAGTAGGCTAATTTGTAAGGGATTGTTAAGGACGCTGGTCCGTAAAAGCCCTGATGTTATATTTGTCTGCCCTCATTAACGATAAGCAGTACAAATGAATAAAAACAAAAGATTAGCTGTAAAACTTCTGACCCTATCTTGCCTTATGGGCGCTGGGACGATACAGGCCGAACAGTATGAGTTTGCCACTCAAGTCGCCCCGGCCAACACCTTGGTGATGTTCCAGCATCAGGATGGCACCCTCTACTCGGCCGCAGGCTTGCAGGCAGATACCCGCAAACAACTGCAGCGCGCCATTACTGCCGCTAACTTCACAGGCCAGGAGGGCGATCTGCTCGAATTGCTGGCCCCCATTGGTACCCAAGCTGAGCGCCTGTTGCTGCTCGGGCTTGGGGATGCTGAACTGACGCCGGGGAAGACAGCTTTGCTGGGGGGCAAGCTGTCAAATCATCTGGAAGCCGTCAAACAACCCAAGGTGGCTGTCTGGGCCGCTGATATCCCCAATAGCCAAGGGTTTATCGCCGAATTGACCCAGGGGATCTCCCTGGCAAGCTACCGCTATCGTGACTTTACGGCCAAGCCGCGCACCGAAAAACAGTACTATTTTGCGGTCGCCGAGCCCAAGGTAGCCGAGACTAATCACCTCAAGTCAGCAGCGATTGCCGATGGCGTGGTGCTGGCGCGGGATCTGACCAACAAACCTGCCGCCGAACTCTATCCCGAGTCCTTTGCCGATGCGGCCAAGGAACTCAAGCGTTTTGGCGTCAAGGTTAAGGTGTTGGAGCCCAAAGACCTGGCCAAGCTCAATATGGGGGCGCTGCTGGCCGTGGGCAAAGGCAGTGAGCGTGGCCCAAGGTTGGTAGTGGCACACTGGCAAGGCAGTGATGATGCTCCGGTGGCGCTGGTGGGGAAGGGGATTACCTTTGACTCGGGCGGTTATAACATCAAGGCGACCGGCACCTCGATTGCACGGATGAAGTCAGATATGGCCGGCGCCGCCACAGTGTTGGGAACGGTCAAGGCCATGGCCGCCGCCAAGGCGCCGGTTAACCTGGTGGGTATCATGCCGCTGGCGGAAAACATGGTCTCGGGCCGTGCGATGATCCCCGGGGATGTGATCAAGACTGCCCAGGGGCTGACGGTTGAAGTCCTCAATACCGACGCCGAAGGACGTCTGGTGCTGGCCGATGGTCTTTGGTATGCCCGCGAGCAATACCAACCACAAGTGATAGTGGACGTGGCGACCCTCACAGGCTCCAAGGTGCGTGCCCTAGGGGTGGAATATGCCGGCCTGTTCAGTGACTCGGAACCTTTGGTGCAGCAACTGACCTATGCGGGGCAGCAGGTAGGGGAAAAACTGTGGCGCCTGCCGCTGGACCCGGCCTACGGCGAAGAGTTGCATTCCAGCATAGCGGACTTAACCAACACAGGCCGTGAAGGTAGCGCCGGGGCTTCTTCGGCGGCGATGTTTCTCAAGCGTTTTGCCGGTGAGCAACCCTGGGCTCATCTGGACATTGCCGGTAATGCCCTGGTCAGGAGCGACACTCAGTTGGCTCCGGCCGGAGCTACCGGTTATGGTGTACGCCTGCTGAGCCATTGGTTGGAACAGAATAAGTTCAGTGATAACCAATAGATCAATAACTTGCTCGGGAGCGAAGGGTAATCGCTTTTTTCGCTCCCGATACAAGTTCCTCTGAAAAACCGATTAAGGCAACAGCTTTTATCCGTTATCTTATTTTAAACCCTTTGGTTAATATGACTTCCATCGACGGGCAGCAATGAAGTTGACCCGGACAATTCAAACTGAAAATGGGAGCATACAATGACTCAGTCAATCATCAACTCTGTAATCAAACCCTTTAAAGCTACCGCCTTCCACAAAGGTGAATTCGTTGAGCTGACCGAACAGGATCTGCTGGGCAAGTGGTCTGTAGTTTTCTTCTATCCAGCCGACTTTACCTTCGTTTGCCCAACTGAACTGGGTGATATGGCTGACCACTACGAAAAACTGCAAGCTATGGGCGTTGAAGTTTACTCTGTGTCTACCGACAAGCACTTTACTCACAAGGCATGGCACGATACTTCCGACACCATCAACAAGATCCAATTCCCAATGATAGGTGACCCAACCGGTGAAATCAGCCGTAACTTCGGTGTGCTGGTTGAGGAAGACGGTGTCGCCCTGCGCGGTACTTTCGTCAGCAACCCTGAAGGTGAAATCAAAGTCGCTGAAATCCATGACCTGGGTATCGGACGTAGTGCCAGCGAACTGGTTCGTAAGATCCAAGCTGCTCAATATGTTGCTACTCACGACGGCGAAGTTTGCCCAGCCAAGTGGCAGCCAGGCGACGAAACTCTGGCTCCTTCTCTGGACCTGGTTGGCAAAATCTAAACTGCCAGTCTGACCCAGAAGGCTCCGAACCTCCCCCTGCAAGGGTTCGGAGCCTCTTTCCCCGCACTATTTCTGTTTTCCTTTAGTCTGATTCTGGAGTCATCATGTTGGATGCGAATCTGAAAAATCAACTGCAAACCTATCTGCAGAACCTCAAGCAACCAGTTGAACTTGTCGTATCTGCAGATGAAAGCCCAAAGTCCAAAGAGCTGTTGGCTCTGGCACAGGATATTGCCTCGCTGTCTTCCCTGGTCAGTGTGACCGAGCAGTCATTGTCCCGTACCCCGGCGATGCAAGTTACCTCAATCAAGGGCTCTGACATACGTTTTGCCGGTTTGCCCATGGGGCACGAATTTACCTCACTTGTGCTGGCTCTGTTGCACACAGGTGGGCATCCCATCAAGCTGGAGGCCGAGCTGATCGAGCAGATCCGCAGCCTGCCAGGGGAATATCATTTTGAAACTTTTGTCTCTCTGAGCTGCCAGAACTGCCCGGATGTGGTGCAGGCGCTCAATATGATGGCGGCGATCAACCCGCGGATCAGCAATACCATGATAGATGGTGCCTTGTTCCAGGATGAGGTTGAGCAGCGCAATATCATGGCCGTGCCTTCGGTTTATCTGAACGGCGAGCCTTTCTCTGCCGGCCGCATCAGCCTGAAAGAGATACTCAATAAACTGGATACCAATGCCTCTGCCCGCCAGGCCGAGAGCCTTAACCAGCGTAAGCCCTACGAAGTGCTGGTGGTTGGCGCCGGGCCTGCCGGGGCATCAGCCGCCATCTACGCCGCCCGTAAGGGACTGCGCACTGGGCTGTTGGCCGACAAGTTCGGTGGCCAGGTCAGCGAAACCGTCGGCATTGAAAACTTTATTTCGGTCAAGGCGACTGAAGGCCCCAAGTTGGTGGCAAATCTGGAAGAGCATGTTCGCGACTATGAAGTGGATGTGATGGATAACCAGAAGGCGGTTCGTCTCGGCAGCAATGGTCTCTATGAAGTGGAACTGGAAAATGGTGCCCTACTCAAGAGCCGTACTGTCCTGTTGGCCACAGGGGCTCGCTGGCGGGAAATGAATGTCCCCGGTGAGCAGGAATATCGTGGCCGCGGTGTGGCTTATTGTCCTCACTGTGATGGCCCGCTGTTCAAGGGTAAACGGGTTGCGGTGATTGGCGGCGGTAACTCGGGTATCGAGGCGGCTATCGATCTGGCCAACATAGTTGAGCATGTGACTGTACTCGAGTTTGACAGTAAATTGCGCGCCGATGATGTGCTGCAGCGCAAGGCCAAATCTATGGGTAACATCACTATTATCACCCAGGCGCAAACGACTGAAGTCCTTGGTGATGGCAGTCGGGTTATCGGCCTTAACTACACAGACAGAGCCAGTGGCGAGCAGCATAATATTGCGCTGGCAGGTATCTTTGTGCAGATAGGTCTGGTGCCCAATACTGAATGGTTGCGTGGTACTGTGGAGTTGACCCCGCGCGGTGAAATCATTGTCGATGAACGCGGTCAGACTTCATTGCCAGGGGTGTTTGCCGCCGGTGACGTGACTAACTCGGCCTACAAGCAGATCATCATCGCTATGGGTAGCGGTGCGACCGCCTCTCTGGGAGCCTTTGACTACCTGATCCGCCATTCAGAGGATGAATCGGCAGCGGCTTGATGGGTTAACCACTCAACAGCCTTTAGCAACACAGAAGCCGGCCAAGTGCCGGCTTCTTTTTGTTCTAAGGAAGGGGGCGAACAAGTCCCATGTGTGCTCTGTGTCGGCTTACAGGCCTGGATGCAAGGCGTGGTTAGCAGCAAATGGCCCTACTCCTTTGCAAGAAGCACTTCCCTAAGGTAAACCTTTGGTTCAGCTGAGCGTCAGTCTCTGTGGGTTAATTTAAACCGTTTAGGGTCAATGCCGGTTGGTGGAAAATGACCTTGCCACTCGATTGCCTTGGCATTCCGGGTTTGGAGTAAATAACAATGTCTGCATCTTATTTGGTAAAGAGCGCCTTGTTGCCTTTGCTGTTGGGTTTGGAGAGTCTCGGCGGCTGCGCCGATATTCTCTGCTCTGCCCGTTCTGACGAAGCGGTTGCCGATGGTTGGCAGGAGCACAATCAGTGTGTGCGTCAGGCGGAAGACAACTTACGTCGTCATCAGCAGGAACAGCAAAGGCAGCAGGATACCGCGACGCGCCAGGCGCTGAAAGAGGCATTGGCGCAGCATAAGTGAGTCTTAGGTTCACCCATGTATCCACAATAAAAAACCGGCTTTACTGGTTTTTTTGTTTTCAGCCCCTAAACCACCTACTTCAGTAGGTGGTTATCATCAATTTAGGCTTGGCCTGTAAAGGCTACCCATGCTAATTGCTCTTTTGATTTTTAGCGAAGTCAAAGGACAAAAAGCATGAGTAGATACGAGCAAGCATCGCATGTGTATTGGCGATGTCAATATCATATAGTTTGGACTCCAAAGTACCGTTTTAGGATTCTCAAAAACAAAGTAGGTAAGGAGGTTTACCGCTGTATTCACGTTTACAGTGAGTAACTTGGGTGCAAAGTAGTAGAGTTAAATGTTCAGGTAGACCATGTTCATTTAGTTATAAAAGTTCCGCCAAAGTTATCGATATCAAGACTGATGGGAGCGCTCAAAGGCAAAATAGCACTAAAACTATTTAGTAAATATCCATACTTGAGGAAGAACAAAATGTGGGGTAACCATTTTTGGCAGCGAGGATACTTTGTCGATACGGTTGGAATAAATGAAGAGATAATAAGGCGTTATGTCCGGCATCAAGAGAAAGAAGAAAAGCAGGAGCAAACTCAGTTAACGCTGGAGTAAACAACGCCCCCTTTGAGGGGGCATATACAAAGCCACCTTCTTCAGAAGGTGGATTCTTTACT
>NZ_JBKORF010000009.1:0-17738 GCF_047314685.1 Shewanella sp. BJSY2023SW001 | reverse complement strand
AGAAGTGGTCCCCAACGGTTGGACACATAAGCTCATTTCTTAAGTGGTTGACCCAGCTCATGCTGCGTATCTTTGCCTACCGAAGTAGGCCTCATCAGGAGTGAGGTTATTGAGTCCTTGATGGTTACGCTCTTCATTATAAAACACCATGTAGTTGCCGATTTCAAGCTCGGCTTCACGGGGCGTGGTATAAGCCTTTAAGTAAACCTCCTCATATTTCAGGCTTCGCCATAATCGCTCAATGAAAACATTGTCAACCCAGCGGCCTTTCCCATCCATGCTTATACGTACGTTATGCTCAATTAACTTCTGTGTGAACTCTGTGCTGGTAAACTGGCTGCCTTGATCTGAGTTAAAGATATCAGGTGGCCCATAATGCTTCAGCGCTTCCTCAAGCGCTTCGATACAAAAACTCGTGTCCATGGTGTTGGATAGTCGCCAAGCCAGCACTTTGCGGCTATACCAGTCGATAATCGCAACGAGGTACAGGAACCCCTTCGCCATTGGGATATATGTGATATCAATCGCCCAAGCTTGGTTTGGGTAAGTGACTTCGATATCACGCAACAGGTAGGGATACACCTTGTGTGCTTTGTTCGCCAGCGTCGTTTTGGGCTTGGGGTAAATCGCCCCAATCCCCATATCGCGCATGAGTCGAACAACACGCTTACGATTAACGCTATGGCCATTTTTAGCCAGCTCAGTTCGAATGCGCCGACTGCCCATAAACGGATACTGCAGATGAATTTCGTCAATCATTCGTCGTAACGTGATCTCCTCAGCAGAGAGTCCGATGGGTTGATAGTAAGCGGTAGAGCGAGCAATATTGAGCAGCTCACATTGGCGCTTTATCGGCAATGGGGTGGATTTAACCAGCGAACTCTTTCGCTGGGCTCGGTCTAACGACCGAGCACTTTGGCCAAAAAATCATTTTCCATGGTCAATTGACCGATCTTGGCGTGAAGTTTGTCCACTTCTTCGGAACTCTCTTTTCCTGAGTGATTTTCGGTGGCAAAAATCATGGCTGCGTTTTCAAGCAGCTCCTTTTTCCATGTTGAGATCTGGTTAGCGTGCAGGTTATATTTCTGAGCTAGCTCAGCGACGGTTTTATCGCCTTTAGCGGCATCGAGAGCCACCTTAGCTTTAAACTCAGGAGAGTGGTTTCTACGTTTTCTAGTCATAATCTGTCCCTGTATTGTTGGGTACTATCAAAACAGATCGACCACTTAAAGTCATGTCCGAAAATTGGGGGCCACTTCTGTCAAGGATGGTTGTATGGAAAGGCCATGCCATTGGATGAGTTATTGCAATGGCTCAATAATCGCTGAATGGAATCTTGGTTATGTCGATAGATTTGCCCGAACAAGCTTTAATGGCACCGCCGAACTCTGAGGGCGTATCTTTAGGACGAACAAGGCGAAACTCTTGGCTGACTTGGGTGAGTTATTTGCTGCCCTGGTGGTTACTGGTGCCCCTTGGAAGCTGGCTTATGTATCACTATGCCTCTCAATGGCAGATAGATCAGGTGCGTTATGCCCAGCAGGAACTGGTAGATAGAGATACTCTGGTACTCGGCGCCACGCTTACCAGAGTTCATCAGGACGTCAGTTTACTATCACAGATGACCGCATCGGTATTAGCTGATAACAGGCTTGGTGATACTGAACAGCTGGAATTATTGCAGCGTCTATTTGTTGACTTCAGCAGCGCCTATCCCAGCTATATGCAAGTGCGCTGGATTGGAAATTCCGGCGTTGAGCGGGTGAGGGTTGACTATAGAGATAATCAAAGGCGAGTTGTCGCTGCAGATGCATTACAGGATAAATCATCGCGCTATTATGTCATTGAGGCCAAGCGTTTGGCTTCGGGGGCGGTTTATTATTCTCCTTTCGATCTCAATATCGAAGCCGGTAAAATAGAGATCCCCTATCGACCCACCTTACGTGCTGCTACCAAGGTAATGGATAGTAACGGCAAGGAGCTCGGGCTGGCACTATTGAACCTGGATGGCAGTGGTTTACTTGAACGTTTGCGCCAATCCGGTAAGACGATGTTGCTGAATGCTGAAGGCTATTGGTTGCTGTCAACTTTGGGTCACAGAGAGTGGGGTTTTATGTTCGACGCTCCTGAACAGCGCCTGGCAGTTGTCCATCCTGAAGTTTGGCGGCGTATACAACAGGAACAACAAGGGCAGTTTATCGATGAAACCGGGATGTGGACTTTCTCCCGCGTGGCGCCAATACTGAACGGTGACAGCAAGGTACCCATACTTTACACCCTATCCCATGATGAACAGCCACTGCTCATTCAAGCCAGATTAAAACGGCTCTACGCCGGCGTTGGTGCAGTAGTTTTTTTATGTATGACTTTGCTGGGAGCGTTTTTAGCGCGCTCCAACCTGCGTTTGGAAGACAAGGCTCATGAGTTACAGCAAAGTAACGCGGCGCTTGCAATGACGCTGGCTCAGTTGAAGGCATCGCAGCAGGAGTTGGTTCGTACCGAGAAATTATCATCTTTGGGTTTGATGGTGGCCGGGGTAGCTCACGAACTCAATACACCTATTGGTGCGGCAATGCTGTGTGTTACTGCACTCAATGACAGGCTAGGTGAACTCAAGCGGGATTATCACAACGGTACTATCAAACGCTCGCAACTGGAGGAATTTATTCAATACCAGGAGGAAGGTTTGACTCTGGCCGAACGCAATCTCAAACGCTCGGCACTGCTTATTCAACAGTTTCGTCAGGTAGCTGCCGACAGAGCTAATGCTGACCGGCAAGCCTTTTGGTTGCATGAGTTGGTGACGGACATTCTGGCGCTGAATCATGGTCAGTGGAAACACAGTCATCATAAGCTGACCACTGATATTCCCTCGGATATCCATATGCACAGTTATCCTGGACCTTTGGGGCAGGTACTTCAGAATCTGGTGCACAATGCACTCATCCATGCTTTTGAAGATACTGATCGGGGAGAGATCCATATCTGCGCCCGTAAACTTCAGCATAAGGTTGAGATCTGTGTGATGGATAATGGTGTCGGGATTGAAGATCAGGATCGTCAGCGAGTGTTTGACCCCTTTTATACTACCAAACGCAACAGCGGCGGCACCGGGCTTGGGCTACATATAGTGCATCATTTGACCACTGAAGTATTGGGGGGGAGCGTGCGGGTTTCAAGAGGAGTCAATGGTATAGGTACTTCGATGATTTTGCTGTTGCCGCTTGAGCAGGTCGATGGCAAATCGGAAAAGGCTGCTACCGGGAATATGGCTTCCTGAACAAGCTGCATAGATGCTGAGCTCTATGGCGCTTGAGAGTGCTTTAAAAACAAAATTGCTGTCTATCTACTCCTTGGCAAGCAAGACACTGACAACACCCGCTGGAACGAAACGGGCATACATAGTCACGGTGTTACTCGCAGTAGGTCGGCTTAACTGTTTGCTTTTGAAGTTGTCGTTCGATTGAGGCAGAAAAGGTTGGATGCAGGACGATACCCTTGCTTTTGAGCATAAAAGGTATCGTCCTTGATTGGGAAGTGTAACTTGGATTAAAGCAGGTTGTTTTCTCTGACGTAGGCTTCAAATTCAGTGCAGCCGCCGACGTGCTCTTTGTCGACAAAGATCTGCGGCACAGTCTCAACCGGCTTGCCTACGGTTTTTTCCAGATCGGCCTTGGTGATGCCTTCGGCGTGTATATCGACATACTTAAACTTGAAATCATCACGCTTCTCTGCCAGTTGCTCAGAAAGTTGCACTGCACGTACGCAATATGGGCAACCTGGACGACCGAAAATAACTACAAACATATTGACTCCCATGGACTTGATTTGCAGCAGTTATACCACAGCTTAAAGGCCTATGCTAAGTTGCTTGATCCCAGGAATGATTTTTCGGTTTGAAACCTGCCTTGATAATCAAAGAAAGTTTGCAATAAATCCCAGCGCCGCGCCTGTTTTTTCAGCAGCAGCATGTCCGGCGCCCGAAACCGCGCCGCATCTTCGACAACTTGTTGTGGTTGGCTGTATTTCGGCAGATTCAGCCCGGGTGTTTTGCTGTGGGGATGGATAAAACAAGCAAACAGTGCCCGGCGTTGAGCACTGGTCTCCATTTTAAAATACTGGTTGAAGTCATTGCCGTCGTAATCCAGATACTGAACTCTGAGACGCCCCTCTTCGGCATGCAGCAACATTTGCTGCACTTTGAACAGGTGGTGATGCTGTTTTGACAACACCTCTTTGAGGCGTTTGTCCGGGTCGACCAGGGTCGATTGGCACTGGTGGCAAATCTTGGCAGCGATATCGTTTTCGGCGCCGCAATCCGGGCATGATTTGGCGCGATAGCGATAACTGCATTGATTATTGTCCTGCAACAGTCCCTGGCAGCGGCGGCCGAAGTGTTCGATGATGTCACCATCCTCATCCGTCTTGCCCCAGAAGATATTGGCAAAACCACACTCGGGGCAGGGAACCTGCACCGGCACCGAGTTTGCCGCTGGCTTGGGAGTGCCAACCTCGGGATAGAAGAGATCAAAGCCGCTGGCGGCATAATCTATGACCAGACAGTCCTGTTTGCCTTCGGCCAGTCTCAGGCCGCGGCCAACCATCTGTTGAAACAGGCTTACAGATGCCGTAGGCCGCATGATGGCAATAAGATCCACATGGGGCGCATCAAACCCTGTTGTGAGCACTGCTACATTGACCAGAAACTTAAGTTTCTGGGCTTTAAAGGCGCGGATGATGGCATCCCTTTGCTGCATCTCTGTGGTCGCTGTGATGAGCGCTGCCTGTTCGTCAGCCAGTAGTGTTAGCACTTCTTCGGCGTGACGCACTGTGGCTGCAAAAATAATCACCCCCTTGCGGGTGTTGGCCAGTTGTCTTAGCTGGTTAACAATGGCCTTGGTCGCGCGGCCATTGTGACTGAGCAGGGCATCGACCTTGGCCTCATCGTATTCTCCATTGCCGTTGCTCGGCAGGCTGCTGAAGTCATACTGAGCGCTCAGGCCATCGTAAAGCCTGGGCGGTGTCAGATAGCCCTGCTTAATGAGGGGCCTTAAGGGCAACTCGAAAATGCAGTCATCGAAAATCCCTCGGTCGGGATTACCAACCCGGCCGTGATAGTGGCGGCGATAGATAAATCCCAGTCCAAGGCGATAAGGGGTGGCCGTCAATCCCAGCAGCTTAAGTTTGGGGTTGTGGGATTTGAGGTGTTCAAGCAGTTGTTGATACTGGCTGTCTTGCTCAAGGCTCACTCTGTGGCACTCGTCTATGACTACCAGGGAGTAGTGGCTGTCAAAGGCTTCCAGGTTGCGCCCGGCGGATTGCACGCTGGCGACAACGGTTTTGCCTTGGGTGAGCTTTTGCCTCAGTCCGGCCGAGTAGATGCTGGCTTCATCGGTCAACAGAGCAACTTTTTCGGCGTTTTGGGCGACCAGCTCTTTGACATGGGTCAGTACCAGTATCTTGCCTTTGGCGATGCGGGCCAGCTCAGCAATCACCAAACTCTTGCCGGCTCCCGTGGGCAGCACTATCACAGCCGAGCCAGACTGAGCGCGGAAATAACGTACTGCAGCATCTACGGCTTGCTGCTGATAATCACGTAGGCGAATGCCGACCTTGGCGGTATCTTCTGCCTGAGTGTTTGTCGTCGCTTTCTGATCTGCTGGCTTTTTACTATCTGTGGACACTGAGTTGCGAAGAGGAGTTGACCGTGGGGCAAGCTTATCACAGACGCGCCAGGCTTCTGTGGTTTTCCGGGTTTGTTGGCGACTTTTTACCCTCGGACACCACAACTCATCCGCCTCAGGACATCACTGGTTAAAAAAAGCACTTTTTCTAGGCAATTCATTTGCTAAAATGCCTCATGACACTGGTCAAAGACCCGTGGCTAACGTAAAATTTCACGCTTTTACTGTTTTAATTCAAACAGACACCAAAATCGCCGCCTACGGGCCGGCATGCACTGGAAGAGAAGATGCAGCAGTTAACTGAGATCGTAGAACAGGCCTTAGCCGCCATCGAAGGGGCCAGTGATCTGAAAATCCTCGATGACATCCGCGTCGATTATCTTGGCAAGAAGGGCAAGATCACCGACATGATGAAGTTGATGGCGACCCTGAGTCCACAAGAAAAGCCCGCCTTCGGCCAGAAGGTCAACGAAGCCAAGCAAAAGGTACAGCAGTTCCTCAATCAGCGCATTGAAGGGCTGAAAGCCGCCGAGTTGGAACAGAAACTCCAGACAGAGAAAGTCGATGTCACCCTGCCGGGACGTCGCCTGGATAATGGTGGTTTACATCCGGTCACCCGTACCATAGAACGAATTGAAAGCTTTTTTGGTGAGTTGGGCTTTAGTGTCGTACAGGGGCCGGAAATCGAAGATGATTATCATAACTTCGATGCCTTGAATATTCCTGAGCATCATCCAGCTCGGGCTGATCACGATACTTTCTACTTCAATCCCAAGTTAGTGTTGCGTACCCAGACTTCAGGGGTGCAAATTCGCACCATGGAAGTGGAAAAACCGCCGTTGCGAATCATCTCTCCCGGCCGAGTCTATCGTAATGACTATGATATGACCCACACGCCTATGTTCCATCAGGTGGAAGGTCTGCTGGTGGACGAGAATGTAAACTTTGCCGAGCTGAAAGGCATTTTGCACGACTTCCTACGTAACTTCTTTGAAGAGGATTTGGAGATTCGTTTCCGTCCTTCATACTTCCCCTTTACCGAGCCGTCTGCCGAAGTGGATGTAAAAGGCAAGAATGGTTGGCTGGAAGTGCTCGGCTGCGGCATGGTTCACCCGAATGTGCTGCGCGGTGTGGGAGTCGATCCTGATAAATACTCCGGTTTTGCTTTTGGTATGGGTGTCGAGCGTCTGGCCATGTTGCGCTATGGTGTCAACGACCTGCGTGCCTTCTTCGAAAACGACCTGCGTTTTCTCAAGCAATTCAAATAACGGAGCTTTAGTATTATGAAATTCAGTGAATCCTGGCTTCGTGAGTGGGTTAACCCTGCGATTAGCCGTGACGAATTAACTCATCAAATCACCATGGCCGGCCTGGAAGTGGACGATGTCATTGCCGTAGCCGGTGACTTTTCCGGCGTGGTAGTGGGTGAGGTGGTTGAATGTGGTCAACACCCCGATGCCGACAAGCTGCGGGTTACCAAGGTCAATGTCGGTGGCGAAGAGCTGCTGGATATTGTTTGCGGCGCCCCTAACTGCCGTCAGGGACTCAAGGTTGCTGTGGCCGTTGTCGGTGCTGTGCTGCCTGGCGACTTCAAGATCAAGAAAGCCAAACTGCGTGGACAAGCTTCACACGGCATGCTGTGCTCTTATGGCGAGTTGGGCATAGATATTGAAAGCGACGGCATCATTGAACTGCCGCTGGAGGCGCCTATTGGTACAGATATTCGCGAATATCTGCAGCTCGATGACGTGATTATCGATGTGGATCTTACCGCTAACCGCGCCGATTGCCTGGGTATGGTGGGACTGGCCCGCGAAGTGGGCGTGCTCAACCGACTGAACGTGACCGAGCCAAGCTGGGAAGCCGCCAGTGTCAGTAGTGAGCGTACAGTTGAAATAGAGGTCGCCAACCCGGAAGCCTGTCCAAGATATTTGGGCCGGGTTATCAGTAATGTCAATGTCAAGGCGCAAACGCCTGATTGGATGGTGGAAAAGCTGCGCCGTAGCGGTATTCGGTCCATAGACCCTATCGTGGATATCACCAACTATGTGTTGGTTGAGTTCGGCCAGCCGATGCATGCTTTCGATTTGGACAAGATTGACGGCAGTATCAAGGTACGCCTGGGTAACGGTGAAGAGAAACTGACTCTGCTCGATGGCAACGAAATTACTGTGCCAGCCGATACCCTGGTGATTGCCGATAACAGCCAGGCATTGGCCCTGGCCGGTGTCTTCGGTGGTGAGGTTTCCGGTGTCAGCGAGCAAACCCGCGATATCATGCTTGAGTGTGCTTTCTTCGCGCCGCTGGCTATCATGGGCAAGGCCCGTCGTCTTGGATTGCACACCGACTCTTCGCATCGCTTTGAGCGCGGCGTTGATCCAGAGCTGCAGCATAAAGCCATGGACAGAGCCACCCGTTTGGTGCTGGATATCTGTGGCGGCGAAGCCGGTCCTGTGGTTGAAGCCAAGAGCGAAGCGCATCTGCCAAAGGCTGCCGACATTAAACTGCGCCGCAGCAAACTGGACAAACTGCTCGGACATCATATCGATGACACAGATGTTGAACAAATTCTGACCCGATTGGGCTTCCAAGTTTTAAAACAGGGCAGTGACTGGCAGGTGAAAACCGCCACTTACCGTTTCGACATGGCAATTGAAGAAGATCTTATTGAAGAAGTTGCCCGGATTTACGGCTATAACAACATTCCGAACACAGCCCCGCTGGCGCGTCTGTCTATGACAGATCATAAAGAGTCGGATCTTAAATTGAGCCGGGTAAGAGCTTTGTTGGTGGCACGGGGTTTCCAGGAGGCCGTCACATACAGCTTTGTGGATCCCAAGCTGCAAAAACTGGTTCACCCTGACAGCGACGCTATGGTATTGCCTAACCCGATTTCCAGTGAAATGTCGGCCATGCGCCTGTCCATGTTCACCGGATTGCTGAATGCCGTGGGTTACAACCAGGCCCGTCAGCAGGCTCGTGTACGCCTGTTTGAGACAGGTTTACGCTTTATTCCTGATGCACAAGCAGAATCCGGCGTAAGACAACAAACCATGCTGGGCGCGGTGATCGCCGGCCCCCAGAGCGATGAACACTGGAGCATGGAGTCGAAAACCGTTGATTTCTTCGATCTTAAAGGTGATTTAGAAGCCATTATTGGCTTGACAGTTTCCGAAGCTGAATTTAGTTTTAAAGGAGCGCAGCATCCGGCTATGCATCCGGGGCAATGTGCTGAAATATTGAGAAATGATCGGGTCATAGGCTATATAGGTGCAGTCCATCCCAGCCTCGAGAAGCCTTTTGGGCTGAATGGCAAAACCATAGTTTTTGAGCTGGAATTGGACGCCTTGCTGCAGGCTAAATTGCCGCAAGCCCAGGCTGTGTCTAAGTTTCCAGCCAATCGCCGCGATATCGCCATAGTGGTTGATGAAGAAGTCGCCGCAGGTGAAGTGATGACGCTGATAAGAAAAGTTGGCGAAAATCAGTTGGTTGGCTTAAACTTGTTCGATGTATACCGAGGTAAAGGTGTAGAGCAGGGCAAAAAGAGTCTGGCGATCGCACTTACGTTACAAGATAACACTCGTACACTTGAGGAAAAAGAGATTGCTGAGATGGTTGATACAGTGGTTTCTGCACTCAAGTCTGAGTTCAACGCATCGTTGAGGGATTAAAGTATGGCACTTACCAAGGCCGAAATGGCAGAGCATCTTTTTGAAACGCTTGGTATTAACAAGCGGGTAGCAAAAGAGATGGTTGAAGCGTTTTTCGAAGAGATCCGAACCGCGCTTGAAAATGGTGAGCAGGTCAAGTTATCTGGCTTTGGCAACTTTGACCTTAGGGATAAGAATCAAAGACCGGGAAGGAATCCCAAAACAGGTCAGGATATCCCAATTTCTGCCCGCCGGGTGGTGACATTCCGTCCGGGACAGAAACTGAAGAGTCGCGTAGAAGCCGCTAACAAAGGCAAATAACTGCTCGGTCAGTAATTTAGAACAGGGAAGCCGCTCCTGTGGGTGGCTTCCCTGTTTGTGTCTGTAGAAAGTGCTTCTACCCTGCTGTGTCGCATTTTTAATGCCTGGTTTGGCATTGCATTGGGATTAAACCCAGGGGTTAAACCTTGTCAAATACACCTTCCAAGCCTAAGAAAGGCAAATACTTCGATAGGCGCTTCCGTTGGTCATTGCTGCACCCCAGGTTTTGGGGGAGTTGGTTGGCGATAGGCGTACTGGTTCTGTTTGGTCTCTTGCCTGCTCTCATTAGAGATCCTATTGCCCGTGGGTTGTCGCGTTTGGTCAAACGTGTCGCTCATAAACCGATAAGTGTAGCCAGAGCCAACCTTAAAGCCTGTTTCCCCGATAAGAGTGAGCAGGAAATCGAGCAGTTGCTGGAACGCAACACCGAAGCTTTTGTAATGACACTGCTGGCACAATCTGAGCTGATTTTGATGCCAAGCGTTTATATTCGTAAAAGAGTGCTGCTTGAGGGTGAAGAACATATCGCTGCTGCCCGTGAAGCAGGGCAGCCGATTATCTTTATCATGCCTCATGTTTGGGGCATAGAGTATGCCGGTCTAAGACTTAATTTGGACTTGCCCATGGTGTCTATGGCCAAAGCGCATCGAAATGAATTGTTCAACTGGTTCAATAACCGGATGCGTAGTTCGCAAGGCGGCAATATCTATATGCGTGAAGCCGGGATCCGGGCCTTGTTGGCTGAGCTGAAACAGGGCAACAGTTTCTTCTATCTGCCGGATGAAGACTTAGGGCCGGAGCAGAGCGTATTTGCGCCATTTTTAGGGACTGTCAAGGCCACCTTGCCAGTGGTTGGCCGCTTGGCACAGGCAGGTAACGCCCAGGTGATGCCTGTGAAAATTGGTTATGATGACCAAGCCAGATGTTTTCGTTTGACGGTTATGCCGGCGATTGCCCCTGAGTCGATGCAAGGTAAGGAAAATGAAGCCATTGCATTAAACAAGGCCGTGGAGCAGGTGATTACCGCCTATCCCGAGCAGTATATGTGGTTTCTTAAGGTGCTGCGTACCCGCCCGGAAGGTATGCCGTCTATCTATTGAATATCAACATAGGCTCGGATTACCAAGGAACTTAATATCATTACTTGCATTTAGACTTGCGTCTCATGCGGTCATTGCCATAGCGGGATAGCTGCTTATGGCAATGACTTTGCGTGCAATACCGGCAGGTTTGTGCTTGATAGTGGGCACTATGCAATATCAGATAATTCCGGCACGACTTAAACGCGCGAGATTAACCCCTTTCAGTACCGCTATTTGATTGACCAACTTATTTACTTCAAAAGCCTGACCTTTGAGGATAATGGTTTCCAAACACTTATGATGGTCTATGTGGACATGGGTACTGCAGAGCACGTGTACTAGATGATTGTGCTGGATTTCAATCAGCTTTTCCGACAAACCTCTCTGATGATGATCGAAAACCAAGGTCAGTACACCTACAACATCCTCTTTGCTGTTGTTCCATTGCTTATCAACTATCCTGTCGCGAAACAGATCGCGAATATATTCTGAACGTGATTGATAGCCTCGCTCGCGGCTATCATTTTCTATCTCTTCGAACAGTGATTGGGGTAGGGATACGGTAAAACGTTGAGTTTCATCTGTCATGACTGTTTCTTCAGAAAAACACTATTGGTTAGTAGAGCTTACACAAGCTTTGCCACAAAATGTCCTTTTCCATTTTCATTGGGTGTGATCTATAGCAAACTTTTTATCTTTGTTGGTTTTTTGTGCTGTTACACTGAAAGGAATCGGGGTAGTGTTACTAAAAATAAATAAGTAATATCGGCGGGTGGCGTTAGGTTCCGGTCGAACATAACACTGAAAATGCCTTGTGGGCGTTTAATAAACAAGCCTATTTAAGCAATCAAGAGAGCTTGATCATTTCCTGCTGCACCCATTGGCCGGATCCCTAGCTTATATGAATAGTTAGGGTTCGGCTCAAATGATCTGGTTATGCACTGAACTTGAATTGCGCTCTTCTCCTTGGCAAACCAACATACAAGTTAGTATCACTTTGCCGCGGAACCGCCATCATATCCGTCAATAAGTCTAAAAAATTTTAGCCAGGTTCGGGAGTTTCAGGTGTTGCTTTCATCTGTTTATATCAAATCCAAGCGCAAACCCATTTGCCGGTCCAAGCCGCAAAGGTCAGAAAAACTGACACAATCAAAACATGGGTCCAAGTCGACAATATCAACTACCGGATTGCTGTTACTGACTCTGTTGGCAGTAGCTTTGCCTTTCCAGTTGAAAGCGAATACGACCCCAGAGCCCTTGGTCATGGTGCTGGGTGCGGAGCCCGATGGTGGCTTTGACCCCATCCTAGGTTGGGGGCGCTACAATAATCCGCTCATTCAATCTGCCTTGCTGCGCCGCTCAGGCGGCGGCGAGTTTATCGGTGATATTGCCAGCGATTGGACCTTGAGCCCCGACAGGCTCAAATGGACAGTAACCCTGAGGCCTAATCTGGTGTTCAGTGACGGCAGTCCGCTCAACGCAGAGGATGTGGCTTTTACCTTTGAGCAGGCCAGAAATGCTGCCGGTATGCAGGATTTATCCAATTTGGTCAAGGTGGAACAAAAGTCTGAGCTGCAAGTCGAATTCACCCTCAAGCAGGCAGATATCGGTTTTATCGATACCTTGGCCGAGCTGGCGATAGTGCCAAGCGACAGTTACGGCCCGGATTATGGTCAGCATCCCATAGGTTCGGGGCCCTATAAAATGCGCCGCTGGGATAAGGGGCAGCAGTTGATCCTGGAAGCTAACCCTAAATATCAGAGTGCCGATCCTGACAACCCGCTGCTGAAAAAGCCCTTTTTCGACAAATTGGTTATCGTCTTTGCCGACGAAGACAGCCGCTTTGCCATGCTCAGAACCGGGCAGTTGCAACTCTCGGCGCTGGCACCCAGATATGCCGATGCCCTGATGGCGCAGGGTAATTATCGCCTGTGGTCACAAACCAGCGTCGATAACCGCGGCATTGCCTGGCCGATGCGGGCGGAAGATAACCCGGTCACCAGTGAATTGGCGGTGCGCCAAGCCTTCGATATGGTGATCGACCGCCAGCAACTGGTCGATAATCTGCTGGGGGGCTACGCAAGACCGGCCTGGTCAATCGCCGATGACTTGCCATGGGGCGGCGCGGTTCCCGATTGGGCCGATTGGCAGATGAAGCAGCGTTTACTCAAAGCGTCAGAACTCTTGGCCAACGCCGGTTGGTTACCGGGAGCGGACGGCATTCGCGAAAAGAATGGGCAACGGCTGACATTCCCGCTCTACTATCTGGCCGGTGACAGCATACGTGAGCAGTTGGCGCTGGCCAGTGCCCAGATGGCCAGAATGGCTGGGTTCGAGGTGGAGCCCAAGGCGGACAGCTGGGAAAATATCTATCGGGTGATGCATCAGGCGCCGGTGCTCTTTGGCTTTGGCAGCCTTTCGGCCAATGAGATGGCGCTTGTCTACGACAGCCGCAATGCCGGTAAAGGCTATTTCAACTCCGGCTATTATGATAACCCGCTGGTCGATAAGGCGCTGGAAAAGGCTCGCGAGGCAGACTCTGTCGACAGTGCGATTGCATTCTGGAAACAGGCACAGCAACAGATAAGCCGGGATGTGCCCTGGAGTTGGTTGGTGAATCTGCAGCATCTGTATGCCGCCAACCCTTGTCTCGATTTGGGGCAACCCTTGGTGGAACCTCACGGTCATGGCTGGCCGATCACCAATAATATCAACCAGTGGCGCTGGCAATGTCCATGAAACCAATGTTGTCTGCCAACAAGCCGATAGTGGCGCAAAAGTGGTCGTCAGTTTGCTGGCGGGGAGCTTTGTTGCGGTCTCTGCGGCTGGCGCTGCTGTTGTTGCTTGCTTGTTTGCTGGCTTTTGTGCTCTTGTCCTTGTCGCCGCTCGATCCCTTAATTCACTATCTGGGCGGTAATCTGCTGGCGGTATCCGATGCCCAGCGCACCCAGATGATCCGCGAGCTAGGGTTGGACACTGGACTCTGGCAGCAGATCAGCAGTTACTTTTCCGCTCTGCTGAGTGGCGATATGGGTCAGAGTCTGGTGTTTCGCCAGAGCGTTTCCGAGGTGATTGCCGAGCGCTTGCCGCTATCCTTGCTGTTGATGGCGCTCTCCTGGGGACTGGCTCTGCTGCTCGGTTATGGCCTGGGACTGCTGTGTGCCATCACCGAAGGGAGTTTCTGCGATCGCTGGCTGAGACGCTTTGCCTGGCTGCTTTCGAGCATTCCGTCATTTTGGTTGGCAATGATAATGATAAGCCTGTTTTCTGTCACTCTGGCCTGGACACCCGTGTGCTGCGCTGCGCCGCTGGGGCTGAGTTTTACCGAGCAGAGCCTTGGCAGTATGTTGTTGCACCTCGCTTTGCCCTTGACTGTCCTGACGCTAAGCCAACTCTCACCCTTGGTGCTGCACACCCGGGAAAAGGTGCTGGATCTCTACCACAGCGAATATGTGGGATATGCCCAAAGTCACGGTAAAGGTCGTCTGGCGGTATTCAAGAAGCATATCTTTGCCAATAGTCTAAAGCCCGCGATAGTGCTGCACTTTGCTTCTTTTGCCGAGCTGTTCGGCGGCTCTATTCTCGCCGAAACCGTGTTTAATTTCCCCGGACTCGGTAGCGCTTTGGTCAAGGCCGGACTCGGTAACGATGCGCCCTTGCTGATGGGGATTACCCTGTTTTCGGCGCTGTTTGTGTTTTGCGGTAACCTGGCCGCCGAGCTTATCAGCGCCAGATTGCAGCGTGGCAGGCTTAGTGGACTTTCGACTCACGCCACTGGAGTGCAGGCATGATGGGCGGATTAACGCTTTGCTTGAAAAGCCTTCAGGCCAAGGATGGCAGTCGCGTCGCCATCTGGTTTTGGCCGGTTTGCGGACTTTTCTTGCTGACGACACTATGCCTGCTATTTGGCAATCATGCCAGTGAGCTTAACCTGCTGGCCAAGAGTCAGGGGCCATCCTGGGCTCATCCCATGGGGACGGATTGGCTTGGGCGTGATATGGCCGAGCGTAGCGGCGCGGCCATGCTCAAAAGTCTGTGGATAGGCGCGCTGGCGGTACTGCTCAGCAGTTCGCTGGCACTGCTGCTGGCCTTGCTGGCGCAAACCGGCTCCAAGTGGCGTCAAGCTGTATTACTCGGTTGCGATCTCTGTATGTCACTGCCACATCTGTTGCTGCTGATCTTGCTGGCGCTGGCCTTTGGTGGACAGGAATATGGGGTGATTGCGGCCCTGGCTTTGAGTCATTGGCCGAGACTGACCCGTTTACTCTTACTGGAAATGGATGAAATCCTGGCTCAGCCCTATGTCAGTTTGGCTTTGGGTTTCGGCGGCTCCAGGTTAAGCACCCGCATGCGCCACTTATGGCCTCATATCATGCCGCAGTGGCTGATTGGCGGGCTCAACTTGTTTCCGCACGCCTTGCTTCATGTCGCGGCGCTGAGCTTTCTTGGTTTTGGCCTCGACAGCAACGCGCCCTCCATAGGCGAACTGCTGGCTGAGGCCAATCGCTATCTGTTGCTTGGCCAATGGTGGCTGGCGCTGTTTCCCGGGATCTTGCTGCTGAGCTTTGTTTTGCTGTTATCTAAGCTTGCCGAAAATCTGATCCAGTTTGCCAGAGACGGTATGGCTGCGCCTAAGTTACCGTGCACCAATGCCTTGAGATCTAAAAGTGATTTACTTTCCTCAAGCGATGTTAAACCCGTCGTCGCCATTCATACCCAAGTGACAGATTTAACGCTTAAGGATAGCAGTGGCAGAACCTTGCTGGATGGGCTCAATATTGAGGTGACACCTGGACGGGTTACTGCAGTGCTCGGTGAGAGCGGCGCCGGTAAGAGCTTGCTGGCGCTGGCTATCATGGGCAGTTTGCCAAAGGGGATAGCCATGCAATGCGTTGGTTTGATGCGGCCGCAAAAGACGGCGCTTTGCGCTCAGAGTACCCAGGTGCTGGACGCCAACATTAAGATAAACGAATTGCTTGACTGGTACTGTGATGATGCCATGCGCCCTTACCGGCAGGCTTTGTATGACGAGCTGGGTATCACAGCGGAGATCTTGGCGGCTTATCCCCCCATGCTCTCCGGCGGTATGGCCCGGCGGGTATTACTGGCCCAGGCCCTATTGCAAGCGCCGGATCTATTGCTGGCCGATGAGCCTTGTTGCGGTCTGGATGAGCTTGCTGCCACTGAGCTTTACGCCTTACTCAACGACTTTGCCAGCGGCGCCTTGCAGCAGCGGCTGGGTTTAGACGCCAGCCCCAAGGCGGTACTGGTTATCAGTCATAACCTCAGGGCCGTGTTGGCCTTGGATGCCGAGCTGTATCTGCTGCGCCGCGGTCGGCTCACCGAGGTGACGGATAGCGCCAGTCTGCGAACGAGTATTGCCGGGCATAAGCCGGGAGATGAATATGAGAGTGACGGCTGCTATAGTCACACCTTGCTGGCGGCGTTGCCGGAAAACTGGCCTGCCGGCAGCTGTCGCTTGGCTGATGCTGAACCAAAGAGCGGTCCCAAGAGTCACCTCAATAGCCGGCTCGATAATCAAGCTGCCAGTCAACCCGTTGGCGAACCCGCTAGTCAACCAGCTGGTCAACAAAAGCCCCATGGTGACAGCCTGGAGAGTTTCAGCAACTCGCCTTGTCGGAGGCGTGCATGAGTCTAAATTCTTTGCATAACAAACCGGCTCAATCCGGCTCTGCCTTGGCGCTTGAAAGCGCGCCTTTGCCTTCTGCATCCTTATCGCCGCTGCTTTCACTCAGTGGAGGCTTGGCTTATCGGGGCAGCAAGGTGATTGAGCTGCCTGATATCGCTATTAATCGCGCCGAGATTCTCGGGATCTGGGGTGACAGTGGCTGCGGCAAGTCCACCATGGCCGCGATACTCACAGGCTTGATGCCGCTTGCGGCGGGAAAGCTTGAGTGCAGTCAGGTGCTCAAGCAGGTTGGCGGCCGCCCTTCACCCATTCAGTGGGTTATTCAGCAGCCGGAGCAGGCGTTCAACCCCAGATTGACCCTGGCGCAATCCTTGAATGAGAGTTGGCACGGGCGTGATTATGCTCATCTTTTGCCCATGCTCGGCGTGGCCGAGTCTGAATTCTGGCGCTGGTTGGCATCACGCCCCGGCGGCCTTTCCGGCGGTGAGCTGCAAAGGCTCAATATTTTAAGGGCAGTGGCGCCGGAAACCCGGCTGCTTATCTGTGATGAAATCACGGCCCAGCTGGATATGCTGAGTCAGCAAAGGCTTTGGCAACAACTGTTGCAGATAGCCCGTGATAAACAGCTGACGCTACTGGTGATCTCTCACGACAAACCTTTGCTCGGCGCGGTTTGCGACAGAGTACAGCCCTTTAAGCCGGTGTAAAATACGTAGCTAAACTTGATATCCAGCCAGTAAAGAATCCACCTTCTGAAGAAGGTGGCTTTGTATATGCCCCCTCAAAGGGGGCGTTGTTTACTCCAGCGTTAACTGAGTTTGCTCCTGCTTTTCTTCTTTCTCTTGATGCCGGACATAACGCCTTATTATCTCTTCATTTATTCCAACCGTATCGACAAAGTATCCTCGCTGCCAAAAATGGTTACCCCACATTTTGTTCTTCCTCAAGTATGGATATTTACTAAATAGTTTTAGTGCTATTTTGCCTTTGAGCGCTCCCATCAGTCTTGATATCGATAACTTTGGCGGAACTTTTATAACTAAATGAACATGGTCTACCTGAACATTTAACTCTACTACTTTGCACCCAAGTTACTCACTGTAAACGTGAATACAGCGGTAAACCTCCTTACCTACTTTGTTTTTGAGAATCCTAAAACGGTACTTTGGAGTCCAAACTATATGATATTGACATCGCCAATACACATGCGATGCTTGCTCGTATCTACTCATGCTTTTTGTCCTTTGACTTCGCTAAAAATCAAAAGAGCAATTAGCATGGGTAGCCTTTACAGGCCAAGCCTAAATTGATGATAACCACCTACTGAAGTAGGTGGTTTAGGGGCTGAAAA